>JBAZDD010000005.1:0-25536 GCA_041654635.1 Candidatus Muiribacteriota bacterium | reverse complement strand
TTCAATTTATATATGTGGTCTTGTGTTTAAATGGATTGAAGAGGAAATTGGCGGACTTTCAAAAATGCTTGAATTAAACAGAAAAAAATCTTCAATGATTTATAATGCTATTGATAATTCAGCTGGATTCTATAAAGGAACAGTTGATAATAAAAATGACAGATCTCTTATGAATGTTACTTTTAAACTTCCAACACCTGAACTTGATGCAAAATTTATTGAAGAAGCAAAAAAAAGAAAAATGTCAGGATTAAAAGGTTATAGAACAGTTGGTGGAATAAGAGCTTCCATTTATAACGCTCATCCATTAAAAGGTGTAGAAACACTGGTTGATTTTATGGAAGAATTCAGAAAAACACACGAAAAAGAAGCAAATGCATAATAGGTTACCGGTAACTTGTTGACATATCTGGTCTCCTGTTGTAATATAAAGAACACTTGATTAATTGATATTTAATCCTCAAGGGGGAATTATGGATTTGATGAATACAGTTGAATCGAAATATTTGAAAAAAGACATACCTGAAATCAGACCAGGTGACCAGGTGCAGGTTCATACTAAAGTTAAAGAAGGCGAAAAAACAAGAATTCAGATTTTTGAAGGTATTGTTATTGCTATGAACCATGGTGGCACAAGAGAAACAATTACAGTTAGAAAAATTTCCTATGGTGTTGGAGCTGAAAAAATTTTTCCTGTAAATTCTCCAAATATTGATAAAATTGTTGTTAAAAGACGACACAAAGTCAGAAGAGCAAAATTATATTACATGAGAGATTTATCAGGTAAAGCTGCAAGACTTAAGGAAAAACGCTGATTGAATTTTCAGTTTTATATTAAAGAAAAAACAGTTATCAGGGACGTGTTAGAAGTGTTAATAAGCTCCCTGATAATTGTTTTTATAGTCAAAAAATTTTTATTTACAACTTATTTTGTTCCAAGTGCATCAATGGAGCCGGTGATTAATATTAATGAAAAGATTATAGTTTCTCTTTTGGAAAAAAAAATTGATATTGGAGATGTTGTTGCCTTTTCAAATCCTGATATACCAAAGGTGAAAATGGTAAAAAGAGTTGCAGGACTTCCAGGTGACGTTGTAGAAGTTAGAGATAGAAAACTCTTTATAAACAACACTCATTATTCAAAATGGGATGGTATTGACTGTATTCTTATTGACCCCGAAAATCTTGAATATGTAATGTGTGCTGAAATTCCAGAGAATAGTTTTTTTTTAATTGGGGATAATATTTATCACAGCAGAGATTCAAGAAGCTGGGGTTTTGTTCCTGAAAAAAATATAATAGGGAAAGTGAAGGCGGTTTACTGGCCGCTAACAAGGTTTAGAATAATAAAATGAATGATGGTGATAGTAATAATAATTTAAGTCTTGCAAGCTGGTATCCTGGTCATATAAAAAAAGCAAGACAGGAAATTAACAGAAGACTTCCAAAAATTGATGTTTTAATTGAAATTGTTGATTCAAGGGCGCCTGTATCAAGTTATTCAGGAGTGTTTGAAAAATATAAATCGCAAGGTAAGAAACATATAATTCTATCAAATAAAACCGATTTAATTTCAGAGGAAAACACAAAAATAAAACCAGAATTTTTTTCAGATAAGGATTTTTATTTTGTTAACACCAAAAAGAAAGATAGTTTAAAATTTTTGTTAAATATAATAAGAGAAAAAAATGCTGATAAACTTGAAAAACTTAAAAAATGGGGAATTAAAAATAAACCCGTACTTGTAATGATAGGTGGAATGCCAAATGTTGGAAAAACCAGCATTATTTCAGCAATTACAGGTAAAAACAGATTGAGAATTGAAAACAGACCCGGTGTTACAAGGAGTGAGCAGTGGATTTCGCTTGGAGATATTAATATACTGGACACACCAGGAGTTTTTTATCCTGAGTTTAATAATGTTGAAATTCTTTATAAATTAGCAATTCTAAATATTTTAAAACCGCAGTCTATGGATTTTGAAAAACTTTTTGATTTTTTCTGGAATAATATGAATTTTCATCAGCAGAATATTTTTAAAAAACATTATAAAGTTGAAAATGCCGATACATATACAGATTTTATAGAGTGTTTTGGAGAGATTAATGGAATAAAAGGTGTTGATAATATTGCAACAAGAATTTTTTCTGATTATAATAAAGGAAAGTTCAAACAAATATTACTGGATAATTTTTAATGAAAAATATTAATGAGTTATTAAATTTATTTGAAATAAATTATGCTCTTATAAGAAAAATAGCAGGTCTTGTAATAAGTCTGTTGCTTTCAGTTTTTGTTATCAGTTATGATTTTACAAAAATGGGTTCAATAAAACCCGGGGATATTGTTCCTGTAGATATAAAAGCACCCAATGATATAAAATATACAGATTTATCTGCCACCAGAAGTATTGAGAAAATTGCTGAAGAAAGAGTTGAAATTATTTATACTGTTGATTCAGAAATTAGCATAAAAAATATTGAAACACTTGAAAGTTTCTATGCGGCTCTTGAAGAAAGACGTGCACCGGAAAACGAGAACGATAATCCTAATCTTAATGAGTTAACTCAGGGATATAAAGCATTAACTCCTTTCAGAATTTTTGAACTTAAAACTGTTGCAATTGATCTGGCTAAAAAAATTAATGAAGAAGGTTTCGCTGAAGACGAGAGAAAAACTGTTTTTTCTGCTTTACAGAGAAGACTTGCTGGAATGAGAATGTTAAGTGAAGATGAAAAAATTCTTCTTCACCGTACTATTACCCACTTTTTGAATCCAAACAAATCTTATGATAGAGAAAAAACTGATAATCTAAGAAAAGCAGCCCGTGAAAGCATAAGACCGGTCGAAAGATTTATTAGAAAAGGTGAAATTATCATACGTGAAGGTGAAATAATTGATCAGTCAACAATAGACGTTTTAAATAATATCGGCTTTTTAAAAGACCGTACAATTTTTTATCAGAAATCATTTGGTTTTTTTCTTCTTTTCCTTTTTTTCTCTATGGTTCTCATTCTTTATCTCCATCATTTTAATCCTGATATTCTTACTGAAGAACCCCTCGTGTTTTTTATACAGTCTATTGTGTTTTTTTCAGCTGTAGCATTCAAGTTTTATGATGTTTTGCTGAATGCTGATGTAAATGTAATGCTTGGAAATGTAAATATACCTGTTTTTTCAGTTTTTCTTTTTCCAGTGGCAGCTGTTGCAATGCTTGTAACAATGGTCGTTGATTCAAAATTTTCTATTCTGCTTTCATCGATGCTTGCAGTAATAGGTGGATTAATTTTTCATAACGTTAATTTTGTGGTAATTGCTATTATTGGAAGTATAGTTTCAGTATATTCAATAATGGGTGCAAAAACCAGAGCAGAACAGATGCTTTCAGGTCTTTATCTGATTATTACAAATATATGTATGATTGTTGCCCTTCATTTTATAAGTCTTAACTTTATGACATTTGATCAGGATTTGAAATATCTATTAAGAGATGTTGTTTCAGGCTTTTTTAATGGAACTTTTTCAATAATTTTTGCAATGGGAACCATGCCTGTTTTTGAAAAAGTATTCAGAGTTACTTCAGCTCTCAGATTGCTTGAACTTACAGATTTGAATAATAAAATTCTTAAAAATCTTTTAGAACAGGCTCCTGGAACTTACCATCATTCAATAATGGTTGCAAATCTTGCAGAAGCCGCTGCCATTGAAATTGGAGCAGACTCCCTTATTACAAGAATTGGCGGATATTATCATGACATAGGTAAAATCAAACGACCATTCTTTTTTGTTGAAAATCTTATGGGTAAGGATAATCAGCACGATGATCTTACTCCGAATCTTTCTGCAATTATTATTATTTCACATGTTAAAGACGGTATTGAAATAGCAAAACAGCATAATCTTCCTGAGGAGATTTGTGATATCATAAGAGAACATCATGGAACTACACTGGTAAAATATTTCTATGAAAAAGCAAAAAATGAGCTGGGTGATACTGTAAAAGAAAGTCAATACAGATATCCTGGTCCAAAACCACAGACAAAAGAATCAGCGCTTGTTATGTTAGCTGATTCAATTGAATCTGCTACGAGAGCTTTGTCAAATCCGTCCCCCTCGTCAATTGAAAACCTGATTAAAAAAATCACAAATGATAAATTTATTGATGAACAGTTTGACGAATGTAATCTTACACTTAAAGAGATAGAAAAAATTAGAAATGTATTTTCAAAAGTGCTTCTTCAGATGTTTCATAAAAGAATTGAGTATCCAAAAAGTCAGATGACAGGAACAGGAGTACTTAAATGAGAGAAGAATTAGTACAGAAAATCGTTGATGAGATTGTCAGTCTTAAATATGATAAACAAAAAATAGTCGATGTTTCTTTTGTTGATAAAAACACAATTAAAGAATTGAATACTAATTACCGAAATATTGACAAGGAAACAGACGTACTTTCTTTTTCAATGGTTGAAGGCGAATTTGGAAATCTTGGCAACGATTTGCTAGGTGATGTCGTTATATGTAAAGAAGTAGTAAAACAAAATGCAGAAGATTTAAAAAGAAAATACGAAGAAGAGCTTCTCAGAGTATTAATACACGGATTGCTTCATCTTCTTGATTATGATCATGGGAATGAGGAAGATGAAAAAAGAATGTTTGGTCTTCAGGAAGAACTTGTGATAAAATATTATAATGAAACACAAGGAGATGTAGAGTAATTGGAAGACGGGGATTATCTTAATTTAATAATTATTGGTTTGTTAATAGTATTGTCAGCTTTTTTTTCAGGAAGTGAAACAGCATTCTTCTCAATAGATAAATTCAAATATGACAAAATAATTAAGAAAAACAGATTTGTTTATTATCTGCTTGAAAGACCACGTAAGTTGCTTATTACCATAATTCTCGGTAATCTTTTTGTAAATATTCTTGCAACAATCACAGCAACAACTTTTTTTGTAAATAAATATGGACAAAATCACGGAAACACTATATCTGCGATAACTATGACCTTGGTTTTGCTTTTTTTTGGTGAAATTACACCTAAAATGATTGCTGTGAATTATTCTGCATATTTTGTCAGATATTTATCGCCATTTATAAGACTGATTATGTATATTCTAACACCAATCAGCAATCTACTTTTATTTATAGTTAATAAAATTCTGAAAATATTTGGAATGAATGAGTATTCAATTAATAAACATATTAGTCAGGAAGAGTTAAAAACGATTATTGATATGGGAAGCGAAGAAGGTGTTATAAAAACTGACGAGACAAAAATGCTTCGAAGTGTTTTTGAATTTTCAGATACCTCAGTCGGTGAAATAATGACACCGAGAATAGATATGGTATGTGTTGATATTAAACTCAGTATTTCAAATATTAAACGAATTATTAAAGAAGAACAGTTTTCAAGAATACCTGTTTATGAAGATTCTATTGATAATATTATCGGAATTTTATATATCAAGGATATTCTGCTTTATCTATCTGGAATAAAAGAAATGGATGATTTAAAAAAACATCTCAGAAAAGCTTATTTTGTTCCTGAAACCAAGAGAGCTTATTCTCTTCTTAATTTTATGCAGAAACATAAAACCCATATAGTTATGGTTTCAGATGAATACGGTGGAACAGAAGGACTTGTTACCATGGAAGATATAATAGAAGAACTTGTTGGTGAAATACACGATGAGCATGACATCGAAGATATTGAATATAAATTTATAGATAATAATACTCTTGAGGTTTACGCAAAAATCCATACAGATACGGTAAATGAACTTCTCGGACTATCAATACCAGACCATAGTGATTACAATACAATGGGTGGTTATGTAATGCATGTGCTTGGTAGAATTCCAAATGAAAATGATTTAATAACATTAGAAAATTTTGATATTAAAGTATTGAAAATGGATTTTAACAGAATTGAAACGCTAAGAATAATAAGGAAAGTGTGAGTATTTTATGATTTTATGGATTTTGTTTATCATTTTTGTATTAATAGCCCTTTCAGCCTTTTTTTCAGGCATTGAAACAGGAATGATATCAATTAATAAAATTTATATTAAAAAATTGGTTGATGAAAAAAATAAAAAAGCTATTTATATTCAAAAAATTCTTGATAATATTGAAGATTTCATTATTGTTACTCTTATTGGAAACAATATAATGCTTGTCGCTATTTCAATAATAGCAACAAACTCATTTTTACCCTTTTTCCAAAATGAACTGGGAGAGTCTTTAGGAAAAGTCGTATTATCGGGATTTATAATAACACCGTTAATGCTTCTTTTTGCTGAAATTCTTCCAAAAGAAATTTTCAGACAACGTGCGGATTCACTGGTTTTGAAAAATTTAAATTTAATAAGACTTTCCTTTTTTATTTTTAAAATTCCAGGCTTTATACTTTTAAAAATTTTTAACATTTTTAAATCATCTGATGGTAATAATAATCTTTTGTTTTCTAAAGAAGAAATTGAACATCTTATTACAGCAAGTGATAAATCGGGAGCACTTCAACCTGAGCAGAAAAAAATGATGGAAGGAATTTTTGAACTTTCAGATACTCAGGTTAATGAAATAATGACACCAAGAGTTAACTTTGTTGCATTAAATATTGACAGCACTGTGGCTGATGTTTTTTCATGTGTTGAAAAACATGGTTATTCGAGAATACCAGTTTATGAGGAGTCAATAGATAATATTTCAGGGTTTGTTTTTGTTCTGGATATTATTCATGATAAGGAAAACGGTGACAGTGATGGAGATATAAAAAAATATATTAGAAAAATAACTTTTATTCCTGAAACTAAAAAAATTGATGAACTGTTTACTGAAATGAAATTGAAAAAAGAGCAGATAAGAATAGTTGTGGATGAACACGGTCAGATTAGCGGTCTTGTTACACTTGAAGATATAATTGAAGAAATAGTCGGTGAAATACAGGATGAGTATGATGCTGAAATTGAAGATGGAAAATATAATAAAGATGGTACATTAATAATAAATGCGATGCTTTCAGTGGATGAAATTAATGATAAATTTAATCTAAAAATTGCTGAAAATGATGAATATGATACTCTTGGTGGATTTTTAGAACATGTTTCAGGAGTTATACCATCAGAAGGTCAGGAAATAAACTGGAAAAACTATTCTTTTAAAATACTTAAAATGAATAATAACAGTGTTGACAGAATACTTTTAAAAGTAAAAAAAGAAGAACACGAAGAGGAACTTTCAGAAAATGTTTAAAAAAAAGCTCGAAGTGTTTCTAACAGCTTTAAATATCACTTTCAAGGGTATATTGAGTAAAATACTTTCTCTTATGAGAGCGTATTTTCTAACCGGTCTTATCGTACTACTGCCATCTTCTCTGACAATTTATCTTATTTTTCTTCTATTCACCTGGGCCGATACTGGATTTGTAGCTGAAATAGTTTTTAAAATTCTTGGCAGAAAAATACCAGGTCTTGGAGTTATATTTACATTTGTAGTAATAATTGGTTCAGGAATTATTGCGCGAAATTTTATAGGTCAGAAAGTTTTTGCTCTTGTTGAAAGAGTTTTATATAAAATCCCCCTTGCAAAAAATATTATGACAGCAGTAAGACAATTACTGGAATTTATAAATACAAATAAAAAAGCTGTTTTTAATAAAGTTGTGCTGGTCGAATATCCTCGAAGAGATTGCTGGGTTCTGGGATTTGTTTCAACTGATGCTCCAGAAATGATAGCAAATAATTTTGATAATCAAAAAATGTGGTCTGTTTTTATACCGACTACCCCTAACCCAACCTCAGGTTTTCTTATATTTGTGTCGAAAAATGAAGTAGTAGAACTTGATATTACCATGGAAGATGCTATGAAAATAATTATTTCCGGTGGAGTATTAAGTCCTGAGGGACAGGAAAAAGCTTTTCTTGTCAAAGATGTTCTGGAGGATGAGGAATAATGAAAGGTAAAGAAAACAGATTAATACTGCTTACACTTATAACACTTTTCGGCTTGTTAGCAAGTGGATATACTGTTAAAAATGCTGATTATATGGTTCTGGCAGAAAAATATACAGATGAAT
The DNA here is from genome assembly GCA_041654635.1 of Candidatus Muiribacteriota bacterium. GTDB lineage: Bacteria > Muiribacteriota > Muiribacteriia > Muiribacteriales > Muiribacteriaceae > JBAZDD01. Next base: position 17,453 of record JBAZDD010000005.1, on the reverse strand, counting down.
ATCAGTCATTTATCAGAAAAATTGAAACTTCATTTTCAGTTGAAGAACTTGAAGATTTTGAATATAAACTTGAAAAAAATAAAACTGAATTTATGAACAGAATTAAAGAAAGTTATTCTTCAGATGTTACTGACAGAGTTATGCTTAACGTATCATACAGAAAATTTAACAAAAGACATGACAGTGTGTTAAAAAGAATTTCAATGAAAAAAAGAGAGCTGTCAGGAGTTGAAGAAAATGGAATGGTAACTATAGAGCTTATTAGAAAAGACGATATTTTAAGTGAAAAAGTTGAAGATAATCCAGCTGAATCAGAAAAAATAATTGAAGATATTGAAGAAGAAGCATTAGAACTTGTAAATAATTCAACTAATGAAATACCTGAAAGCCTGGTTTTTGCAGTTTATAATGCCTTCCCGGCAGTAGATGAAAAAACAGTTGGAATTTTAAAAAATGACAATAATGAAGGATATGTTCTTTTCAAAACAGATAATGATGATTTTTCTAATATTGATAATAATTATTCAGAAGATATTTTAAATTTTGGTTTTAAAAAAGACAATATGGCAGTTAATATTGCTGATTTTGGCTTAATTAAGGAACAGAATGAATATTCTGGATTTAATAAAGGTGAAAGTTTCAAGGTTGGAAACAGAGAGTTTGTATGGAAAGATGGTAAATATTTAGTATCTGATGAGAAAATTACTGATTATTCAGCGGAAAACCTTGTTATTCAGATAAAAGATGAATTTGACAACTATGGAAAAGCATTAATATACGATGGAAAATCATTTTTTACTGGTTTATGGGTAACAGATGAAGGTGAAACCGTATATTATGATAATTTTGGCAGTGAAGTTAATTTTAACGGAAAAAATATTTGGATTAATATTAGCAACAATAAGGATATTTCAATATGAAAAAAGCTGGATACGTTGCACTTCTTGGCAGACCAAATGTAGGTAAATCAACACTGTTAAACTCAATACTTGAAACCCATCTTTCTATCACATCACCGAAACCTCAGACAACAAGAGACAGAATTATGGGAATATATACAGAAAATGATGTTCAAATTATTTTTCAGGATTTACCGGGATTTTTAAGTGTCAAAAATAAACTTCAGCAGAAAATGACAGAAGATATAAAAGATGGACTAAGAGATTCGGATTATATTGTTTTTATAATTGAATCTGGCGAAAAAACAGATGATTATGCTGATATGCTTGATTTACTTGATAAAAGAGAAAAAGTACTTATAGCAGTTAACAAAATAGATGTTGATAATTCAAAAAATGATGACTGGGAATTTTATGCAAAAAATAAAAACTGGGATTTTATTCAGATTTCAGCTTTACAGGAAAAAAATGTAAAAAAACTTCTTGAGATGGTAATTAACAATCTTCCTGAAATGGAAAGTTTTTTTTATGACGGGGATTATCTTACTAATCGCTCAGAAAGATTTATAGCAAAAGAATATATAAGAGAAAGTGCGCTTGAAATTCTTCATGATGAAATTCCACATGAACTTTTTGTCGATGTTATTTCAATGAAAGAAGTAAAAGATATGCTTCATATTGAAGCTGATATAATTGTAGCCCGCGATTCACAGAAAATTATAGTAGTTGGCAGAAAAGGTGATGGCATTAAAAGACTTGGAATAAAATCAAGAAAGAAAATAGAAGACTTTTTTAAACAGAAAGTGTTTTTAAAACTTAATGTTAAAGTAAAGAAAAACTGGTATAATGATCAGAATATATTAAGCAATATTAAACAGGATTTTGGTGTGTGGAATTAAATTGCTCTGGGATTGTAATTAATTCTTATGATTTTCAAGATAAACATAAAATAATTGTTCTTCTTACAGATACACTTGGAAAAATAAGTGTAATTTTTAAAAATTCAAAAGTTTTAAAAAGTTCTAACAGAGAAAGCTCACTTTTATACTCGGTATCTGAATTCAAATTGTCACGGGGAAAAAATTTTCATTATATAATTTCAAGCTATTTTGAAAAAGGATTTCAGGCTGAATATTATGAAAATTACGAAACAGCTTCAAAAATAATAAAAATTGTTAATAAATGTCTTCCAGATGATTATATAAATCCAAAAATTTATTTTCTGACAAGAAATTTTATAGCCTATGTTGAAAAAATGTATGAAGAAAATAATTATTTTGTATTATCCAGTTATATACTAAAATTTCTTTATTTTTTAGGTCATAAACCAGATTTTTCAAACTGCCTTTGTGAAAATAACAGTAAATATGTTTTTGATATATGTCGCTCTGTAGTTTACTGCAGTGAATGCTGCGAAGATTTTTCAAATACAGTCAGATTTGACAGAGAATATGCAGAAATAATCAAACAAATGCTGAAATGGGATTATACAACTGAAAAAATAATTCAAAATGAATCAAATTCTGAAATATATGAAATACTTTTAAAATATCTTAAGTATCATTTCGGGGGATGAAACTTAAGAGCCGTAATCAGTGAGCCGTAATCCGTGATCCGAAAAATCAAAAGAGAAGCAGTTAATAAGTGAGATAAATAAGAAACAGTGAGTGAGTGAGTAAGATAAGAGCCGTAATCAGTAATCAGTAATCCGATAAAGCAAGAACTTAAGAGCAGTGAGTAAGTCAATGAGTGAGTAAGTAAAATCTTAAAAAAACTTTATTAAAAATTTCAAAAAAAACGCTTGATTTTTTTGAAATCGTGATTTATAATTATTTCAAAAGAGACCCTGTAACGTTTTGTAACAAGTATGGTGTACGGCAGGGTAAATATAGTTTAAAGGAGTATTTAGTATGAAAAAATCTGTTTCTCTAATCCTGGTTTTTCTGTTTATCGTTTCTGTTACAAGTTTTTCAGCTCAAAAAGAATGGACTGTAATGATTTTTCTTAATGGTGATAACAATCTTGAACAATTTTCTATTTCAGACGTTATTGAGGCTGAAGCTGTAGGTTCATCTGATAAAGTAAATATTCTTATTCAGTTTGACAGAGCAGAAGGTTATGATACTTCAAATGATAACTGGACTGATACAAGAATTTTTTATGTTGAAAAAAGTGAAGATAATTCTAAAATAAATTCCAAACCTATAAAAATGCTTGGTGAAGTTGATATGGGTGACTGGAAAGAAGCTGCTAAGTTCTTTAAATTCTCAGTTGATAATTATCCAGCAAAAAAATATATGTTTGTTTATTGGAATCATGGCGCTGGATGGCTTAAAAGAGGGGAAGAAGAACCTGTTAAAGGTATTTCTTATGATGATGAGTCAGGTAATCACATTGACTCACCGGATTTGAAAAAAGCCTCTGATGAAATGGCGAGATATTTAGGAAGAAAAGTTGACATAATCAGTTTTGATGCTTGTCTTATGGCTATGGTTGAAATTCAGGCTCAAATGGAAGATGCAGCTGATGTAATGATTGGGGCTCAGGAAACAGAACCAGCTGATGGCTGGCCTTATACTCCAATTCTGAAAGCAATGATTACAAACCCAAATATGAATTCCACTGATGTTGGAAAAGTTGCAGTTGATGAATATATTGCTTCTTATGCTAATTCATATAGCTGGTGGTATGGTTTGCAGGCTGTAAATCAGAGTGCAAATTATGTTGCGAAAGTTAATGAAATAATGGAAGCTGTTGATGCTTTTGCAGAAGCAATAATCAAAGAAAAAGATTTTGGAGCTTTTGAGTATGCTTTAAACGGTTCACAGAGTTTTGCATACAGTTTTTATAAAGACTTAGTTCATTTTGCTCAGCTTGTTAAAGATAGAACCACAAGCAATGTAATTAAAGTCAGAGCGGATAAAGTTATGGAAGCGGTAAGAAAAAGTGTTTTTGCAAATAAATGGCAGAATGATAAAATGAAAAACTCTAACGGACTTTCAATTTATGTTCCAAAAGCAAATGAATATAAATCACATTATGTTCATACAGAATTTGCTAAAAAAACAGCATGGGATGAACTTTTATTAGCTTATTACGGTAAAAGTTACGCAAGAGAAACTGTAGAAAATTATATTAATTCATATGGCACTGAAGAAGAAGAAAGTTACAGAATGCATATTGTTAGAGCGGTTGAACTTGGCAATGATGAAATGCTTGATGAAGTTATGCAGGCTTATGATAATAATACAGAAATGTTCACTAGTTTATACTTGAATCTGGAAGAAGTGCTTGTTAACAAATAATATAATTAAATTTTGAATTTCAAAAAAGAGTTGTGAATAAATGTTTACAACTCTTTTTTTATTTGAAAAATAATAATATTTTTGATAAAATTTTCTTCAAATGATTTTATTATAAAAAAAATGCTAATTTGCGAGGGGTCAGGTAAAAAAATGCAAAAAATTCTTTTAATGATATTTTCAATAGTGTTATTTATTTTAAGTGGATGCACATCTGAAGGGGAAAAATCAGTAAAACAGGGAGATGATAAACCTGTTTATGGGGATACTTTTGTAACTGCTGATATTTCTGATGCTGTAACGTTAAATCCACTTTTATACACAGACAGTGCTTCCGGTGATGTTATTTGGCACATTATGAATGGATTGATAAAATATGATTATAATAACAAAATAACCGGGGATTTAGCTGAAACCTGGGAAATTATTCAAAATGCAAATATTATTTATGTTCATCTTTCAAGTTCGAGCCCTTATGATGTTCTGAAACTTAAAGAAAAATTTGAGAAAAATAAAAATAAGTTTGAAACTGTTTCTAAAACAGAAGTATTTAATGGTATTGGTTCAGAAAGAAAACTCATTCTTGAAGTCACATATACAAACGAGGTTTCTCGGAGTGAAATTGATAAATGGATAGAGTTTGATGAAGCTGTTGATTTTGTAGGGTTTAAATATGATATTATTTTCAATCTTCGAAAAAATGTTAAATGGAGTGACGGAAGAGATTTTACCTCAGCTGATGTTCTTTTTACATACGAAAAAATTATGGATCCGAAAGTAGGCTCTCCGAGAAAATCAAATTATGATATGATTAAATCTGTTTCTGCAGTTGACAGACATACGGTTAAAGTTGAATATTTCAAACCATTTGCTCCTTCGCTTCAATCTTGGGGGATGAGAATTATTCCTAAACATATTCTTGAAAATGAAAATCTGCTTACCACTAATTTTAATCGATCTCCAATTGGTACAGGAGCTTACAAACTTCTTCAATGGAGTTCAGATGAGTATATTCTTCTTGAATCTAATCATAATTATTTTAAAGGAAGACCATATATTGATAAATTCATGATGAAAATAATACCAGACACGTCACAGCAGTTTCTGGATTTAAAAAATGGGTTGCTTGATTATATGTCTCTTACACCTGATCAGTATGTTAAACAGGTTGATAACAGTGAATTTAAAGAAAGATTTAATGTATATAATACTCCAAGTTCCACTTATTATTCATTTGTAGGTTACAATTGTTCAAAAGAACCTTTTAATGATAAAAGAATCAGACAGGCTCTTTCTTATGCAATTGATGTTGAAACTATAATCGATAATATTTTTTATGGATATGGAAAAAAAGTTTCAGGACCTTTTCCTATAATTTCATGGGCTTATAATCCTGAGGCTAAAGATTATAATTTTAATGCTGAAATTGCCGGTAAACTTCTTGATGAAGCCGGGTGGATTACTGGAAGTTCTGGAATAAGGGAAAAAAATGGAAAAAAATTAACCATTGAATTAATGACAAATAATGGTAATAAAGAACGTGAATATATGGTGAGAATTATAGCTGATTACTGGGGAAAAATTGGAATTGATGTGAAGCAGCGATTTGAAGAATGGGGAAGTTTTCTTTCTCATCAGGACAGAGGAGAGTATGATGCTGTTCTTCTTGGATGGCGTCTTGCGCTGGATCCTGATATTTATAACATATGGCATTCTTCAAATATCCCTAATGAGGCTCATCCATCATCTTTTAATTTTGCAAGATACAGTAATAAAAGAGTTGATGAACTTCTCGAAAAGGCAAGATTTACCTTTGATGAAGAAGAAAGAAAAAAATATTACTGGGAAGTGCATGATATAATAGCAGAAGAACAGCCTTATACTTTTCTTATAGCTGAAAATGTTATAACGGTTATTGACAGAAGATTTAGAAATATTGAAATAAAAGGTAATTCAATCTGGCATAATTACACAGAGTGGTATGTACCATCACATCTGGTCAGGTATAAATAAAAACGGGGATGAAACGGGAATGAAGCTTAAGAGCCGTAATCGGTGATGAGTAATCCGTAATCCGATAAAGCAAAAACAATGCTTTTAAGATTTTGTAGGGGCAGAACATGTTCTGCCCGGATTTTAGACTGTTGACGAGCATAAGCGAGTAAGTGAGTAAGAAAAAACAGGAAGGATATTATATGAAGCAAAAAATAACGCATTTATTAATAATAATTTTACTTTTTACAATGCTTGCTGGTTGTGAAAAACTAAAAACCTCTTCTCAGGACAAGGTTGATTTAAAGAAAAGAGAAGCAGTTATAGTTTCTGAACAGGGTGGTTATATAGTTTCTGCTGTAACCCGGGATGCAATAATTCTTAATCCTGTATTGATAAATGATGTTGCTTCAAATGATATTGCTAATATGATTTTTGAAGGTCTGGTTAAATACGATGACAATTTAGAGCTTGTAGGTGTACTTGCTGAAAACTGGGAAATTTTAGACCAGGGACTTGAAGTCATTTTCCATCTTAAAAGGAATGTAAGATGGCACGACGGTGTTATGTTTACGGCATATGATGTAAAATTTACATTTGAAACAATAATGAAATTTAAAAATTACACTGGAAATGTTGGTGGTAAAAGTCAGCTTTTTACTGAATTTGAATATGTTAATGACATCAATATCCTTGATGATTACACCTTTAAAGTTTCATATAAACTTCCATTTGCCCGTACTATTGATATCTGGATAAACAGCATAATCCCAAGACATATTTTTGAAAACTATAAAACGCTTGAAGAATTCACACAATCCACTTATAACAGAAATCCTGTAGGAACAGGAAAATATAAGTTTTCTCTCTGGCAGCCTGATGAAAGAATAATTCTTGAAAGAAACAATAATTATCATGGAAAATCTGCATATATAGATAAAATTATTTACAGTGTAAATCCTGAACAGGCAATTTTATATCTTGATACAAGACTTGGAAGAAATGACGTGGCTGAATTCACTCCAACACAGTTTGGAAGACTGCTCAAAAACAATGAAGATTTAGAAAAAATCATGCCGGTAAAATATACTGGAAATCATTATATGTATATGGGATATAATTTAAAAAATCCACTTCTTTCAAATCCTGAAATAAGAAAAGCGTTAACAATGGCAATAAATCGACAGGAAATTATTGATGGGGTGCTGGAAGGATATGGTCAGGTATGTTATGGTCCATTTTATCCATTCAGTTGGGCATTTAATAAAGAATTAAATCCAACACCATATTCCCCGGTTGATGCTATGAAAATTTTTCAGGATTTTGGTTGGGAAGACACAAATCAGGATGGGTGGCTCGATAAGAATGGGAAAATTTTTGAGTTTAAAGTTATGGTTGACCGTTCAGAACCAAACAGAAATATGGCATTAAAATTTATTCAACGAAATCTAAAAAATATTGGGGTAAAATTAGAAATAGAACCTGTTGAATGGAATATTCTTGTAAATAATTTATATACTAAGAATTTTGATGCTGTTCTTGTCGGATGGCAGCTTTCACTTGACCCTGATATTTACAGTGTATGGCATACAGATGGACCGATGAATTTTATTTCATATTCCAATCCAAGAGTTGATGAATTACTTGAAAGAGCTAGAAAAACTTTTGACAGAGATATAAGAAGAGAAAGTTATAACCAGGTTCACAGATTAATAAAAAATGACATGCCTTATACATTTTTATATATTGATGAAGTTTTAGGGGCGGTAAATAGAAGAATAAAAGGTGTTGAAACAAAAAACACAGGGTTAAACAGTGTAGCAGAGTGGTATGTAAATTACAGAACTGTTATTTATTAAAAACGCGTATGAAGCGCGGATGAAACGCGAATGGAACGCGGATGAAACGCGAATGGAACGCGGATGAAACGGGAGAGGTTATAAAATGAAAAAAATTTTACTTATTATACTGACAAGTTTGATGCTGTTTTTATTTGGCTGCGGTGAAGATAAATTCACAAGTGATGAAAATATTCAAAAGTGGCAAAAAGAAGGAAATTTCAAACCATCATATGGCGACAGACTTATGATGAGAATATCTGGAGATCCTCCTACCTTAAATCCAGTAACTGCTCATGACACAACCTCATCAGAAGTATATCAGAAAATTTATGAATCTTTGATGGATATTGGTATAGATTTAAAAGTTATTCCTAATCTTGTTGAAGCTTATGAAATATCTTCAGATGGACTTATTTTCACTTTTCATCTTAAAGAAGGTCTTAAATGGCATGATGGTAAACCACTTACCACTGCGGATGTAAAATTTACCTATGATGTAATAATGGATCCAAAAAGTGGGGCAGTAAATAAAAGAGCTGGATACGAAACAGTAAAAAAACTGGAAATTATTGATGAAACCACATTTAAGGTTTATTATGAGGAACCTTATGCACCTGCTTTAATAAGATGGACAATGACAGTAATACCAAAACATATTTTTGAGGAAGATTTCAATTCTGGAAAATTTGCAAATTCTATTTATAATACAAAACCAGTAGGCAACGGACCTTTTGAGCTTGAAGCATGGGAAAGTAATAAAAGAGTTGTGTTGAAAGCACATGAAAAATATCATAAAGGGCGACCTTATTTTGATAAGCTTATATACAGGATTATTCCCGAACAAACTGTTTTTTTCCAGTACATTCAATCTGGAAGAGTAGATTATGGTGTGATTACTGCTGAGCAATATGAACAGGCAAAAAGAACACCAAAAGTAGGGGACAGAGTATTTGGTCTTTATGATATTCACCAGTATTACAGACCTGCATATACTTACGTTGGCTGGAATATGACAGGTCAGAATCCTTTTTTTGAGGATAAAAAAGTTCGCCAGGCAATGACTTATGCAGTTGATAGAGAAGCTATTGTTAAAAACATACTTTTTGGATATGGAGAGGTTATTTCAGGACCGTTTTACATTGAATCATGGGCTTATAATCATGAAGTCCGACCTTACCCATATAATCCCGAAAAAGCTCAGCAGCTTCTTGATGAAGCAGGATGGGTAAAATCGTCTGATGGAATAAGAGAAAAGAATGGAAAAAAATTTGAATTTGAAATGCTTGTGACAAGCTCATCTACAACAAGTATTAAAATCGCAACAGTAATGCAGGATATGCTTTCAGGAATTGGCGTAAAAATGAATATTAGAACTCTTGAATGGTCAACTTTCCTTGATCATACTGATGATCCTCAGAAATACACAGCATATATTGCAGGATGGTCTCTTTCGCTTGACCCTGACCCTTATGTTATATGGCATTCCTCACAGCAGGAAACTGGATTAAATAAAGTAGGATATAAAAATACAGAGGTTGACAGATTAATTGCGCTTGGAAGAAAAGAAATGAATCTTGAAAAGAGAGCGGGGTATTATAGAGAAATACATAAACACATAGCAGAAGATCAGCCTTATATGTTTGTGTATATTTCAGCAAACATTACTGCGTTACATAATAGAATTAAAAATACTGTTTATGGACCTTATGGGTGGTTTAATATTTATAATCAGGGTTATCCAGAACTTTCAGAAGAAGAGCTGGCTAATTTTAAAATTGATAATCAATTATGGCAATTTGATAGTTTTAAAGGAGCTTTTGTACCAGAAAATCAGAGACTTTATTAGAAGCGCGTATGAAACGGGAATGAAACGCGGATGAAACGCGTGAAAACCTTAAAAGCAAACAGAGAATAAGATAAGAGCGTAATCAGTGATGAGTAATGAGTGATCCGAAAAAAGCTTTAACTGTTGACGATAGTCAACTTTACTGACACCTTTAGGTGTCTTTACATGGCTGAAAGCCATTACATGTTGCCGAAAGGTAACATTACACGAGCGTAAGCGAGTAAGTGAAAGGAACATTAAAATGAAAAGTTATTTATTAAGAAGATTATTGTTAATGATACCGACTCTGATTGGTATAACAATTATAACATTTTCAATAATTCATCTTGCTCCAGGAGATCCAGTTACATTACAACATGGTGGAATGATGGACTCAGAAACTACTAAACAGGCACTCGAAGAGCTCAGGAAAGTATATGGTCTTGATCGTCCAATTGTTATTCAATATTTTGACTGGGTTAAAAGAATAATAAGGCTTGATTTCGGAACCTCGTTTGCTCCTGATGGAAGACCTGTTATGGAAAAAATTAAGGAAAGACTGCCAAATACAATAATTTTAAATGTGGTTTCAGTGCTGCTTATTTATTTTATTGCAGTACCTGTTGGCATATACAGTGCTGTAAAACAGAATAAAAAAAGTGAAAAAATAATCAGCATTGTATTATTTATTTTTTATTCTGCTCCTGGGTTCTGGGTCGCATTATTGCTGCTAAAATATCTTGGAGTTGAAGCAAGAATGTTTCCACTTGGTGGCATGGAATCTGATTTTTATTATGAACTTGGATTTATTCAAAAATTATGGGATAAAATACATCATATGATACTTCCGGTTATATGTTTATCTATAAGTGCTTTTGCAGCTCTGTCAAGATATATGAGAGGTTCAGTTCTTGATAATATAAGACAGGATTATGTTGTTACAGCCCGCGCTAAAGGGCTTTCTGAGATTAAAGTTGTTTTCAAACATGTGTTGAGAAATTCACTTATAACAATAGTTACTCTTTTTGCAGGTATTCTTCCGGGTCTTATAGCAGGTTCGGTAATAATTGAATCAATTTTTTCATGGCCCGGGCTGGGAAGACTTTTCTTTACAGCAATACTGATGAGAGATTATCCGCTAATAATGGCTTCAACTGTAATATCAGCCGTACTTGTATTAGTGGCAATGATTATTACAGATATACTATATTCGGTTGTTGATCCTAGAATCAGGTTAAGGTGAGGAAGAAATGCAGAAAAATTACTCAATGATAAATTATATGACAAAAAAATTTCTTAAAGATAAAATAGCTTTAATTTCCTTTGGAATTATACTTTTTCTTGTTATTGTAGCAGTTTTTGCACCAATTATCTGTGCACATGACCCTTTTAAAATAAATCTTGAAGATAAATTACAGTCACCAAATAAAACTTATTTTTTCGGAACAGATGAATTTGGAAGAGATGTTTTTGCAAGAATGGTTTATGGAACCAGAATTTCTTTAAGAATTGGATTTATTTCCATGGGAATAGCTTCAATAATAGGGATAATAGTCGGGTCTCTCGCTGGATATTTTGGTGGAAAAACAGATATGGTAATAATGAGAATTATTGAAATTGTAATGTGCTTTCCGACAATGTTTCTTTTACTGGCATTAATAGCATATCTGCCTCAGAGTATTAATACAATCATGGTTGTAATTGGAATAACTAAATGGACTGGTATTGCCAGACTTATTAGAGGGGAGTTTATTGCACTCCGCGATAGAGAGTTTGTAATGGCAGCCAAAACACTTGGTGCCGGTCACAGCAGAATTATATTCAGACATATTCTGCCTAATGCAATTACACCAGTTCTTGTGAGTATTACCTTTGGAATAGCTGGAGCAATACTTGCTGAATCAGGATTGAGTTTTCTCGGATTTGGAGTCCCTGTTCCTCAGCCCTCATGGGGAAATATTCTTGCCTCTGGAAGAGAAAACATCGACCTTGCGTGGTGGCTTATGTTTTTTCCTGGAATGGCAATATTTATAACAGTTACCAGTTATAATCTTGTAGGTGAAGCTTTAAGAGATGCATTTGATCCGAGACAGAGATAGGGAGATATTATGGAAGAATTATTAAAAATAGAAAATCTTAAAACTTATTTTTACAGCGACGAAGGTGTTGGTAAAGCTGTTGATGGTGTTGATATAACAATAAACAAAGGCGAAGTAATGGGTATTGTTGGCGAATCAGGTTCAGGAAAAACAGTTACTGCAATGTCAGTGTTAAAACTTATTCAGGAACCTGGAAAAATTGCTGGTGGAAAAATTATTTTTGAAGGTGAAAATTTATTAGAAAAATCTGAAAAAGATATGAGAAAAATAAGAGGTAATAAAATTGCCATGATTTTTCAGGAACCCATGACCTCACTTAATCCAGTTTTTACAATTGGTGATCAGATTGGTGAAGCAATACTTTTACATCAGAATGTAAATAAAGAAGAGGCGAGAGAAAAAACTATAGAAATGCTCAAACTGGTTGGAATACCAACTCCTGAAAAAAGAATAGATGATTATCCACATCAGTTTTCGGGTGGAATGCGTCAAAGAGCTATGATAGCAATGGCATTATCATGCAATCCTTCACTTTTAATTGCTGATGAACCTACTACAGCTCTTGATGTTACTATTCAGGCACAGATTCTCGATTTAATGATTGAGGCAAAAAATCTGGTTGGAACTGCTTCTATTATGTTAATTACTCATGATTTGGGAGTTGTTGCAGAAACTTGTGATAAAGTTACAGTGATGTATTGCGGAAAAGTAATGGAACAGGCTGCTGTAAGAGATATATTCAGAGATTCAATGCATCCATATACAATTGGACTTATGAATTCTGTGCCCAGGGTTGATAAAAAAGGAAAGAAACTTTATACAATACCTGGAATTGTTCCAAATATTAATGATTTACCAGCAGGATGCAAATTCTGCACAAGATGTGAAAAAGCTGATGATAAATGCAGACAGGTTGAACCAGAACTTGTTGAAAAAAAACCTGGTCATTTTGTCAGATGCCATTATGCATGAGTTAGGAGTTATAGATGAATTATACTGAAATGAAAAATCAGAACATATTGCTTAATGTTGAAAATTTAAAAAAATATTTTCCGATTTTTGGCGGAGTGTTTTCGAAAAAAATTGGTGAAATAAAAGCTGTTGATAATGTGAGTTTTAAATTATATAAAGGAGAAACTCTTGGTCTTGTGGGAGAATCCGGTTGTGGTAAATCTACTACTGGAAGAACTTTAATCAATCTTTATGATGCAACAGAAGGGAATATTTTTTACTGTGATTATGAAAATGAAAGAGCACTTGATGTTACAAAAGATTCTGTTTTATACCCAAAATTCATAAGAAGACAGATGCAGATGATTTTTCAAGATCCTTATGCTTCATTAAATCCGAGAATGTCAATTGGAAGTATTATAGAAGAGCCTCTAATAATACATAATATTGGTGAAAACAAAAAAGAAAGAAAAGAAATGGTTGAGGAATTATTAAAAAAAGTTGGACTTGAACCACATTCAATTTACAGATATCCACATGAATTTTCAGGAGGTCAGCGTCAGAGAATTGGAATAGCTCGTTCACTTGCGCTTAACCCGAGTCTTATTATTGCAGATGAACCGGTATCAGCTCTTGATGTTTCAATTCAGGCACAGGTTTTGAATTTAATGCAGGAACTTCAACAGGAACTGGGATTGACTTATCTTTTCATCGCACATGATTTAAGCGTTGTGGAGCATATATCAGACAGAGTAGCGGTAATGTATCTTGGTTCAATTGTTGAAATATCAAAGGCAGAAGATTTATATAAAAATCCTCTTCATCCTTATACTAAAGCTTTACTTTCGGCAGTTCCTATTCCTGACCCTGATGCTAAAAAACAGGATAGAATAAGACTTGAAGGTGATGTTCCAAGTCCTCAGAATAAACCATCAGGCTGTCCATTTAGAACGAGATGTCCTTATGTAAAAAAAATATGTATTGAAGAAATACCTGAAATGAAAGAGTATGAAAATAGTCACAGTGCAGCTTGTCATCTCATCGGTTCGTTTTAAATAAATTAGACAATAAAAGAAAAAAGACCTTCTGGGTGAAGAAGGTCTTTTTTTATCGTTTTCCATATTAGCACAGGAATAACTAACCAAATATACTATCGCCTATTTCTTTAGAAAACTTTAGCTTTTTTTAAAAAAAAATTAAAAATTTTTTTATTTGAGAAAAATTAAGTTTTCATATAAAATTTAACCAAACAAAAAAAGGGGGATTTAATATGTCCAACGCATATTTTTCCGTTAAAAAGCCAGAAAATGAACCAATACGTCAGTATGGTCCAGGCAGTGAAGAAAAGAAAAAATTAAAAGCTAAAATAACTGAAATGAAAAAAACTAAAATTGAAATACCTCTAATTATTGGTGGCAAAGAGATTAAAACAGGAAATACAGCTGAATGTATTATTCCTCATAATAAGAAACATGTATTAGGTGTTTATCATATGGCATCTGAAAAAGAAGTTAATCTGGCTGCAAAAGAAGCTGTGAAAGCTCAGAAAGAATGGCAAAATATGCCTTGGCAGCATAGAGTCGCAGTTTTTCTTAAAGCAGCAGAATTACTTGCAGGACCATACAGAGATGTTTTAAATGCTGCAACTATGCTTGGTCAGAGCAAAACTGCTTTTCAGGCTGAAATAGATTCTGCGTGTGAACTTATTGATTTCTGGAGATTCAATCCTTATTATCTTACTCAGATATACAAAGATCAGCCGGAATCAACGGTTGATTCGTGGAATAGGGTAGAATACAGACCAGTAGAAGGATTTATTTTTGCAGTAACTCCTTTTAATTTTACTTCTATTGCCGGAAACCTTCCAACAGCACCAGCTATGTGTGGGAATGTTAGTCTCTGGAAACCAGCATCTTCCTCTGTTTATTCAGGTTATTACATTATGAAAATTCTTGAAGAAGCAGGACTTCCCGCAGGTGTTATTAACTTTATACCTGGTTCAGGTTCTAAAGTTGGAAATCCTGTCATGAATAATGAACATCTTGCAGGAGTTCATTTCACAGGTTCAACAGGTGTATTCAATGGAATGTGGCAGACAATAGCTCAGAATCTTACAAAATATAATGGTTATCCGAGAATTGTTGGGGAAACTGGTGGAAAAGATTTTATTTTTGCTCATCCAAGTGCTGATGAAAAAGCTTTGGTAACTGCAATGGTGAGAGGAGCTTTTGAATTCCAGGGACAGAAATGTTCAGCTGCTTCAAGAGCTTATATTCCAGAAAATATATGGAAAAAAATAAAAAAAGATCTTGTTTCACAGGTTAACGGATTGAAAATGGGTGATATTGAAGATTTTACAAATTTCATGGGAGCAGTTATTGATAAAAATGCTTATGCATCAATTAAATCTTATATTGATTATGCAAAAAAATCAAAAGATGCTGAAATAATTGCAGGTGGAAAATGTGATGATAAAAAAGGATTTTTTATAGAACCTACAATTATTCTTACAACTGACCCTAAATTTAAAACAATGCAGGAAGAAATTTTCGGGCCAGTTTTAACAATATATGTTTACAAAGAAAAAGACCTCGATAAAGCGCTTGAACTTTGCGATAAAGGTTCTGCTTATGGTTTGACTGGTGCGATTTTTGCTCAGGATAGAGATGCTCTTGTTAAAATGGAAAAATATCTTTGTCATGCTGCTGGAAATTTCTATATTAATGACAAACCAACAGGTGCAGTTGTCGGACAACAGCCATTTGGCGGAGGAAGAGCTTCTGGAACAAATGATAAAGCTGGAAGTAAATTGAATCTTTTAAGATGGATGAGTGTTAGAACAATAAAAGAAAACTTTAATCCACCAAAAGATTACAGATATCCATTTATGGAACGCGAATAAAACGCGGATAAAACGGGAATGAACCTTTAAAAGCAATAATTCGGGGTCTGCGCAGTAAAATTTTGCTGAAAGCAAAATTGGACGGCCTGACCCCTTATGGTTCCTGGTTTTTAATAAATTTATAAAACAGGGGAAGGCTTGCAAGTATTGAAATTATCAAAAGTTTTAATCTGTGTTTTTTGAAAAATTTTGGGAATGTGGCTCCGAGAAATACTCCAAAAGAAAATTTGCTGATTGCAGTAAGAAAAACTTCATATTCAGTTAGTTTTAAAAATGAATTTTTACAGAATGATGGAATAAGTGAAAAAACCGGTTTAAAAATAAAATCACTGATTTTAGCACCTGCTTTTAAAAATTTTTCAGGATCGCTTGTTACTTCCTTATAAATTTTTGTTTCAGAAAAATCACGAATATCAGGGATTTTTATTTTATCCATTTTTTTCTCCTCACTTTGTAAAATATTTATTAATAGTCTATATTAAAATAAAATTAAAATCAATTTATTTGAGCATTGCTCATAATTATTAAGCAAAATTAAGAAGAATTAAATTTCTTTTTTTATATAATTCATATATAATAAAGTAATGAAGATTGACACGAAAGTTATATTTGTTTTTATATTTGTTTTTATATTTCTTTTTATTTTCGTGCTGAAAAACTGTAATTCAAAAAAAACGATAAAAGTAACAATTGATACTAAAACGGAGGATCTGGTCTATTTTGATAGAATTCCAGAAATTGAAATAATTGATTTTTCAAAATTTGTTGTTGCAAATCAGGCAAAATCTTTACCGCAGAATAAAATTGAGTATAAAGGCGGAGAAATAATGCCTTTAAAAATGAAAAATGTACTCGAACTTATTTCAAGACATAAATTCAATGAAGCCGAAGATATGATTATTCAACTTGAAAAAAACGCAAGTGATAATGATATGATATGGCTTGTTTATTTTAAGGCACAGATTTACTATATGTCTGGGGATTATCATTTTGCCCAGGTTTTTTTCAGAGAATTTTTAAGAATTTATCCTAATCATATTCTGGCTGATAATGCTCAGAAAGCTTTGAGGTATATGAATGTACGTAAATTTAACTAAAAAAGGATTTTCGCTGCTTCAGGTAATGGTTGCGCTGGCTTTGCTTGCTGCCGCGATTACCTCTGTTTTTGCCATGAATGCAATTAATACAAGAAGACTTCGAGAAAACAGATTATATCTTGCAGCTTTGATTACAGCTAATGAAATACTTGAGCAGGCTTCAAGACCTGAATTTGTATCTGTTAATCTTGATTCCGAGGTTATAATAACTCATTCTGATACCAAAGGGATAACTTTTGATACAGAGTTTCTTGAACATAACAAAGGGAAAGTGCTTATTAAATTTGTTAAAAATGATGAAAATGTTAATCATATTTACATTGAAATAAAATATAAGAATGCTCATGGCAGAGAAACAGAAATCGGATTAAGAACCGGAGTGTTTAACGATGTTTATTAAAAGAAAAAAAGCATTAACCGTTGTTGAAATGATAAGGGGTCTGCGCAGTAAAATTTTGCCAAAGGTAAAATTGGACGGCCTGACCCCGTGTTATATTAATAATAGAAAAGCATTAACTGTTGTTGAAATGATGATAGTAGTAGCC
>JBAZDD010000004.1:0-29103 GCA_041654635.1 Candidatus Muiribacteriota bacterium | reverse complement strand
CTGTATGGGGCGCTCCTGTGCCTCAGAATAATCATGTTGAGCTTTCTGTAAGATGTGGTTTTGGAATGCTTAAAAAACTTGATGAACTTCAGGAAAAATGGAAAAAAGAAGGGGTGGAACCTTTTAATATTGGTATTGGTATTAATACAGGTGAGATGATTGTTGGAAATATGGGTTCACCAAAAAGAATGGATTATACTGTTATTGGAGATGCTGTTAACACCGGAGCCAGAATTGAGGCTCTTACAAGACAGTTTAAAACTTCTTTTATTGTAAGCGAATCAACCTATATTCATGTAAAAGATATTGTTGAAGCGGAATTGCTTGGAAAAGTTTCTGTTAAAGGTAAAGCTAATCAGATTAAAGTATATAAATTATCAAAGTTAATAGGGTGATTTTCACTTAAATTGAGAATTACTGTATTATTTTTTTAAAGTGTGATTTAAAGGGGGAAACCTGCTTAACAGAAAAGGTATTTCCATGATTACAATTTTCATGATTTTATCAACTCTGGCTATTTTTGCATATACTCTTGTAAGTATTGTTGATAGACAGCTTATGATGAGAGATAATACAAAAAACATTACCGCAATAAATTTTATAGCAGAATCCGTTTTATTTGAGGTAATGAATCATATTCGATTAAATCCTGATTTAATAAGAAATAAAGCCAGTATTTATGAAGGTGCAAAAATTATAAATATAACTTCCCGTGCTGAAGGTTATATTCCAGAGGATTTGATAGGTTCATATTATTCTTATAAAATGCCTGGAAAATTCATGTTTTCATCAAGTGATTTAGTTAAATCTGTTTTAATTGAATTTTCTGAACTTCTTGAAGCTTTTGTCATAGGGGTAAGGCATGAAGAAGGGGCAGGAATTAATCTTAATATTTATTATGGAACCAATCCCTCAGCAATGAATATTCTTTATGAGGCAGAAAAAGACAGTGTGAATGATATTACAGGTTCTGAAATATTTATTGAAAAAACTGATGGATTAACATTACAATATCTGCGTATTGTTTATGGAGATATTCCTGATAGAGAAATTGACAGTGTTTTTGTTTTCGACACCAGTTTTTATTATGAGGGAGAGATGAAAACTGATTTTTCTGATGAACTGAATAAACTCGTATATAACTATATTATTAAAGGGAACAGAATTTATCTTACAGCCAGATTAATTAGAAGAGAAAGCCAGTCTTCAAACTGGGTTGTTTTTTCTTCCCAGAGTATTGAAGCCACTTTTTACATTGATGAAGGTGGCAATCTTATAATATCGGATAGAAAAAACAGTCAGACTGTGCTTCCATTTCCTGATAAATATTTATCAGATAATTGAACTGTCAAAATTTTGAATTTATTGGATGGACTCAATTAATAAATTTAAATAAATTAATTTTTTTCCGATAAATAAAATATGAAAATCGATATTGATATTATTGTTAATAATTTTAAAAAAAGTCGAATTTACAGTAATTTATTCTCTGAAGAAGACAGCTGTAAAAAATACATTATATATGATATTGGATCAAATTCAATAAAAGCAGTTTTTGTTGAAATAACAGATAAGATTAATATTTTAGACTGCAAAAATGTTAAAATTAATACTGAAAAATATGGTGATTATGAGAAAGCTTTAGAAGCAGCCCTGAAAGATATCATTTACGGAAAAAGTGTTGAAAGTTATAAAGTTATTATTATTTTATCCGGTCAGTATATATTAAATCGATTTGTTATTCTTCCTAAAATACCTGATGATGAGCTTGATTCTGCATTAAAATTCGAAATAAAAAAAATTCTTCATACAGATATGAAAAACGTTTTTTACAATTACAAAATTGTTGAAACTTTAAAAGATGAGAAAGAAAAGGAAAAATATAAAATTTTTGTTGGGGTAGTAAGAGAAGAAGATATTTCATTGCTTGAAAAATTATTTAAAAAATTTGGAATGATAATAAATAATGTAACAATAGACAGCCTTCTTTATGCAGATTTATATAAAAAAATGGGTGAACATGAAAATTCTGTTGCTTTCATTGATATAGGTTCAGAAAATACAAATTTTAATATTGTAAAAAATGGAATTCTTGAATTTTCAAGAAATATTCCAATGGGTGGTAATGCCATTACTGAACTGATTGCCAAAGATATATCTGGCTCTCCAACAAATTTCAGAGAGTATATAGCTGAAAGCGAAGTCGAAAAAAAGAAAACAGTAGTGTATTCAGATGAAAATGAAATGGAAAAACTTGATGAAAGAAAAAAAATCATCGCTCTGAGCCTTGTTGATGGTATAAGCAGAATTATTCAGAGAATAAGATTAACAATAGGATATTACAAAACTCAGGTTAAAGGGCAGAATGTTTCAAAACTTTTTATTACAGGTGGAACTTCAAGTATAGGAAATATTGAGAGTTTTTTTGTTAAACATCTCGATACTGAAACATTTAAAATTGATAACAGTTTTTTAAATGAATTTAATTTTGAAGATGAACTATCAAAGAATAAAATGTTGGAAAATTCTTCAGTTTATTGGCTTACTGTCTGCTGTATTCTTCAGTTGAATTCAAAAGGGAGTGTAATTAATTTTTATCAGAAAAATCAGATGCAGAAAATAAACGCTGATTTTTTTATAAATTTATTTCCTGAACCTAAAAAAGTTTTTGGTCTTGCGGCTGGTTTGATATGTTTATACTATAGTGCTCTTATGGTTCCGCAGTATTTTACTACAAAAGCCCTTTATAACTCATATATCAGAGTTGACAATGTGGTGAAAAATTATAGAAGTATTGATAATGAGGTGAAATACTCATTAAAAATATTTAATGCAAACAATAAAAATGTTGTTGACTGGGTAAATGAGTTTAAAATTGCAAAAAAAGACTGGATTGATTTTTTCAGATTTATTTCTGAAACAATGCCAGATAATTCATACACATACAACTTAAACCTTAAACCATTAAGACAGTTTGCACCGGCAAAACAACAGTTGACGATAGAGTTTGAGTTTGAAGGTTATGAAAACTTACGTGAATTTCAGTATGAACTCAAAATATCAGAAAAAATGAATGAGATGTTTAAAATCGAAAAAATGGAGTTTAAGGAAAGAATGGTTTACACAAGAGATAATATAACGTATTACAGACTTATCATGGAGGCAATTTTAATATAATGGATAAAAAACAACAGATTATAGGCGGATTCCTTCTTATTCTATTACTTATTTTAATTTTTGAATGGATAATTATGGGAATGATTGATAAAAGTTTTGATGTTGAAGGTAAAAAAAGAATTTTATCCAGAGATATTAAAAATTTAATGGAATTTGTCCCTGTTGACAGTATGATAAATAATGCTGAAAAATTGAGAAGAGAGATAGAAAGAAATTTAAATGATTTAAAAATAGAAAGAGAGATGCTTTTTTCAAATAATCAGAATTATATTTCTCAAATCAAAGATTTTCTTGATAAAAATGTAATAAATGATTTTAATTTCATGCAGTTTGATTCGAGATTAAACACAATTATCAGAGAAAAAAATTATGATTTTAAAATGGGGTTACCCAGACAGGGAAATGAGGAAGTAAGAGAGTATGCAACAGTTGATCAGAATACCAGGATAAGAAGAATAAAAGTAATTTATCAGCCTATTGAATATACAATTGAGAATGCTGATTTTGAAATTTTCGGAGAATTTTTAAGAGAAGTACTTTCTTATGAAAAAGTTATTTTCCTTGGTGATATTAATATTGATAGAGTAGAAATAAATGATGGAAGAGTAAATGTTAGAATGGAGTTTATTGTTATAAAGGAAATTAAAGGCAGAACTCGTGACCAAGAGGTGGAACTCATTTGAATAAGTTGAAAATAATAATCATTTTTTTAATAACCTTTGGATTGTCAGGATTTCTTTTCTATTCCATGGATTTTTCTGAATCAAAAACCATAGATTCAGAACAAAAAATAGTAATTGAAGAAAAAAAAGAAATTCAAACAAATTTGAAGGAAATTAAAACAAATATACAAGAACCTGAAAAAAAGCCAGATACGAAAGAAATTCAGTTAAAAGAACCAAAAAAAGATAACATACAAATAGAATTGAATGAAGAAAAACATTTGGAAAAACTTTTTAAAAGAAATATTTTTGCAAAATTTCATAAAGAGCCGGAAGTTAAAAGTGTTACTGAAGTTATAGAAAAAAAAGAAGAGGTAATTGAAGATGTAATTATTACCGATATATTAAACAAGTTGATAGTGAATTTTATTCTGATTAGTGAATATGACAGAGTTGCTTTAATAAATCTTAAAAAATACAGAATCGATGACATAATTGATGATGTGCCGGGAAATGTAAAAATAATTGATATAACAAATGATACAGTAAAGATTTTTGTTCAGGGTGAGGAAAGAGAAATTAAAACAGGGAATGCGAGGTAAAAAAATGAAAAAATATATAACATTAATTATAACACTTATAATATCACTGCAATGTTTTGCTTCTCTCGACAGTTATGTATCAGAAGAATATTTTGGATATTCTGTTGTAAGAACACTGAACAAAATTGAGCATTTTGAAACAGCAAAGAGAATTACTGAAGGGAATGAAAAACTTACAAGAAGAACATTTGCTTCTCTTATTGCAATTTATATTAATAAAATTGATGAACTTTATGTTAAAAATGGTTATGTAGAAATCGATATTGAAACTCTTGCAGGAATCGAAAAAATGATTCTTGATTTTTTAAATGAAATAGAATTACTTTTCTCAGATAATTTATTTTCTCTTAGTCAGAAAATTACCACTCTTGAAATGAGTATTGCTCAAAAAAGTCGTTCGACTGGCCTTTTAAAACCTCATTATGATTATTCGAGAGGTCCGGAAAGTTTCAAACAGGAACAGAATATAACTAATACAGTAAATACTCCAAAAGAAGTCAAAGAAAATAATCTTAAAGAAGTAGCAAAAGTAATAGAGGAAAAAGCTATTGATTTAAAACAGGAAAATTCAGAAGTTAAAAAAGAGATATTACATCCAGATTTTGATAAAATGGTAAGTTTCAACGCATTTAATATTCCTGTAAAATTTGTTTTTGATGCTCTTATTGAAAATACATCACTCAGTCTTTTTGTTTCACCGGATATTAATAATATGGTAAGTGTTCAGATTAAAGATATGAAGCTTATAAATGCTTTAAAGAGAGTATCAGAACAGGCTAACTGTCTGCTTGAAATCGAAGGAACAAATATTAATTTAAAATCCAAAGATGAAATTATAGAAAAAGTAATAAAACTTAATTTTGCAAACCTTGACCATACTGTGGATTTTTTAAATAAAATTAAATCAACACGGGGAAGGATTATAAGTAATCCATTAAACAATTCCATAATTATTTACGACACAGTAGCTTCAGTAAAAAAAATGGAAGAAAGCATGAAGGATATTGATATAAAAGATGAAGGTTCTGAAATTGAAACAAAAGTAATTATGCTTAAATATGCTGAAGCTCAGGATGTTCTTAGCATGATACAGAATCTGAAATCGGATTCTGGAAGAATTGCGGCAAACACCAGAGCAAATTCTCTTATAATTGTAGATAAACAGAGTAATATTAAAGGAATAGAAAATTTAATATCTAAACTTGACATACCTTCTTTTGAAGCAAGACAGACAACTTTTATTTATAATGTTAGATATGGAGATGCAGCAAATATTATAAATATTTTAAAAAGTGATGCTTTTGCAGGAAGTGTGGCAAAAGATGTCAAAATGGTTACTGATGAAAGAACAAACAGTGTTGTTTTAACCGGGACAAATGAAACGATAAATAAAATTATTCATTATGTTGAACAGCTTGACGTAAGAACAAAGCAGGTTACAATAATGGCTAAAATAATTGAAGTTACTCTTGATGATAACAATTCAAATGGAGTTAACTGGTCAATGCTTGCTCCAACAGGCGCTTCGAATAAAACCATGAGCGAAGAAAATAGAATAGATTTAACAACTTTTGATTCGTTTGGTGAAAATCGTGCAAGAATGAAATTTGGAACTTTGGCAAGAGAGCAGGTTGAGATGGTTTTTGAAAGATTAATTTCAACATCTGATGCAAAAGTAATCTCTAATCCAACAATTACAACTTTAAATAATCAGGAAGCAAGAATTCTGATCGGGGAAAAAATACCTTTTGAAGAAACAACAACTACAGAGGGGAATACTTCTTCGAGTGTAAGTTTTAAAGATGTAGGTATAACTTTAACAGTTACTCCTAAAATATCTCCTGATAATTATGTAACATTGAAAGTCAGACCTGAAATAAGTCAGCAGAGCGGCTTAACAACAAAAGGTGAACCAATTATCGGCACAACTGAAGCAGATACAAACGTTATTATAAAAAATGGAGAAACTCTTGTTATAGGTGGTCTCATAAAAAATAATAATGTAAGAACAGTTTCTTCAATACCTGTTCTTGGGGATATTCCATTCTTGAGAAATGCATTCAGAAGTGTAAGAGTGGTATCTAAGAAAACAGAAACAATAGTTCTTATAACACCACATGTTATTGAAGATGTTATAAGAAACACTACGATGCATATGGAAAAATACAATGTGATAGGGGAGCAGGAGGCTTTTAATGGATAAATACATAAGATTACTTATTTCTTTATGTATATTTACTTTAATACTTACAGGATGTGGAGGCACAAGATTATTTTCGCCTAAATCTCTTGTTTTAATAAGTGATGTTTCAAATGCACCTTTAAATTATTCTGAACAGTCAAATGCAACAGAAATTTCCATGTCTGTGAGTACAGCGAATGGAGTAGGTGTAAATTTTACCACTTATGAAATAGAATATTTTTATATGGGGAATTTTAGAATTACAGCCCCTGGTGTATCAAAAAATGGGCCTTTGACAAAATTTATACCAGGTTATTCAAGTTCAAGTATTACTATAAGAGTTGTTACAGATGAATTATTGAATTTTGTAAATGGAAATCCTGAAACCAGTGAAGATAATATTTCAAATGTCAGAGCGAAAATTAGAATAATAGGTGTGGATGAAAATGAAAATACAATAAGTGCTGAATCAAATATTGAGATATTTTTCACCAACCCAGAATGATTTTTAAGGTTCACCCATGATTTATCAGTAGTTTCAAATTTTATGATTTACCTTACTCACTCATTCACTTACTTCTCTTAAGTTCTTGATTTATCCGATTACGGATTACCGATTACTTTTTACGGCTCTTAAGTTTCACCCGCGTTCCTCACGCGATTCTCACGCGTTTCATCCGCGTTTTTTCTGGTATTAATTGAGAATTACCGGTAATTATGTTAGCATAAATATATGAAAATTCTTAAAAAATTTATCATATTAATTTTAATTTTTATATTTTCAATACCTTCTTTTACTCTTCATCGAGATTATAAAATTTTATTTGAAATAGATAACAATGAAAATTATGAACTAAAAGACATAAGCAATCTCGAAAAATATTATAATAAAAATAGCTCAATAAAATGGTACAGCGCATATCTTTTATACAAATATTATAAAAATCAGAACAATTTTGATAAAACATGGGAGTATTTAAATCCTCTTTACAGATTCTCATATATTGACGATCCTGAAATTGCAGATGACTATATTGAATGGTGTATAAAAAAAGGAAATATTAACTCTGCTATCAAAGCAATAAATAAACATTCCTCTTTCTACAATGAAAAACTTAAAAAAATTATTATCGATAACAAAGAAGCAATAATCGAAGTTACAGGTAAAGATGATTTTTATAATATGCTTTATAAAATGGGTTTTTATGAGTATCTTATTCAAAACGAAGATTTACCTGATAATTTATATGTTAAATCAAAATATGGTTTGCGTAATCATAAAAAAGTAACTGACTTTTATGCTCAAAATCCTCAAATCGAAGATAGGGAAGCCAGATATTTTATATCAAGAAGCCTTGCAACACAGGGAAATTATAAAATGGCCTCTGATATATTAAAGTTTGCAGAAGATGGAAGGCATCAAACATATCTTTATTATTATATTTTTTATTCAATGCTTTCAGGAAATTGTGAACCTGCTTCTGAAAAATTTGAAACTATGAGAAATAATTATTTTAAAGCTAAAGTGGTTGAAACTGTTTATGAAAAATTTAATGATAATAATTTGTTTGACATGGTGAAAATTTATAATGATATTAAATCAGAAAATTTCATTTCATCAAAAATATATAACAGATATGGTGATGTTTTTAATCTTTCAAAACCTAATAATTATGAAAATTCAGTATATAGTTTAATACTGGAAAAAAATATATATAAGACAGAAAGAAAAATAAATTCACTGAAAAATTTTTTTATTTCACATGATGGTTTGATAAAAAAAATGGCACTAAAAAGACCTTATATTATTTATAATGATATAATGCTTACAAATTATGATAATCCCTATGAAAGAATGGTGGATTATTTTCGGTCTGAACTTCCGTATCACGGATTAAGAGAAAGCTATAAATTGAGTGGATTTTTAACTTATCATTTCAGGTATCCACTTGGTTATTTTGACAGAGTTATTACTGCATCAAAAAAAGCAAATGTTGATCCTTTTCTTGTGTGGGCTGTAATGCGGGAAGAAAGTGCTTTCAACTGGATAGTGTCTGAAAGAGGAGCTTCCGGTCTCATGCAGATAATGCCTGCAACAAGAGAATGGCTTAAAAACATTTTTAATTATCAGGATACAGATGATGAAATATATGATAATATTTTTCTTGGTGCAAGTTATCTTAAATTGCTTTATGATAAATATTCGAAATATGAAAATGGGCTTATCTATGCAATTATGGCTTATAATGGGGGGCAAGGTAACGTAGACAGATGGATTGAAAAAAATAAGACTATTGAAGATGTTGTTAGAAACATTCCTTATTTTGAAACTGAAAGATATTTATATAAAGTAATGGAAAGCTATGTTGAGTACATAAGAATTTATGAAAACCCAGAATTATAGACAGTGGATTATATCTTTATTAATTTTGTTTTTGTTTGCTCCTGTTTTTTATGGGGAGAAAATTTTTTCTCTGTATTTTTTCATAGTTATAATTTTTTGCACATATCCTTTTTTCTTTGAATATTCAACAGTTTTTCCAAGACTTGTTGTTTTTACTTCACTTTCTGTTCTTCTTTTTTCGGGTATAAGACATACTGGAAATAATTCAGGGTTAATAATCGCAAGTTATTCATTTATTCTTATTTTAACTTTTTACGATATTAAAAAGATTGGAAAGATTCTTTTTTATTCAGGAATTCTAATTTTAACTTTTTTTATTGTTTTAAATTATAAAAATTTAATAATAAACGGATTTGAATTTTATTTATTGGGTGACAAATTTTTTTATCCACACCTGTTTTTTATTTTGGCTGTTATTTCATTATTATTAAATCTATTTTCAGGGATTTTTTCAAAAAGCAGTATAGAAATTTTAAATGTATTGATAATAGGTGTTTTGTTTTTTCTTGTAGTTGACTATTTTAAAATTTATAAAAAATCATTTCTTTTTTCAGATTTTATAATTAAAGAAAACTTATCTATAGAAAATTTTTATATTGACAAAACTCTTTCAGTAGCAGCTGAATCGGATTTAAGTAATGATTTAAAAAAATATGTTGTTTTTTCGGAAAAAAATTTTGATGTTTATGCTGTAATGACTTCTTCATATCATCATGAAACAAAAATTGAAAAAGTTTTGACATTTAATAAGAAATTATTCGGTGTTGATTCTAAAAATATTTATGAGATAAATAAAAAAAGAGAGTTGAAAAAAATTTTTACACTAAATAATGGATTAATAAAAGATTTCAACATATATCAAAATCATATTTATTTTTCAGATTATGAAGGGAATTTATTTAAAAAACATATTGATGAAAATTTAATTGAAAATATTACATCAGAATATGGAAAAACCGAATTTTTCAGTTTTTATAACGGTGAACTTATAAAATATAATAATTCATGGTCGGGGAGTGTTTTTAATTTTGAGAGAAATTCAGATTTTTATAATATACCATATAAAAAAGTTGTTTTCGACTCAAAATTTTATTATTCAATTAGTGACAATCTTATAAACAGTAATAATCTTTTTTCTTTTAATGTAAATGAAGGAAAAGCCAGCAGAGTTTTTAACAGAAATATTAATATATATGATTTTGCAATAAACAGTAATGGTGAAATTCTTTTTCTTGATAAAAAAAGTGATTATAAATGTGATTTGATTTATTATGATAAAAATAAGAATTTTAAAATTCTGCCATATTCAGGCGGAAGTGGATTTTTAAATTTTATTAACGATGAAGAATTTGCAATTATAGATGATAATCTGATAACTTTTTACAAGTTGGAAAATATTCCAACTTATATTATGATTGGAGAAACAACAGAAGAAAAATTAAAAGTTGTTGAAAAGATAATTGAAAAAAATAATGGAATTAAAACCAAAATTCAATATGATAAAAAGGGGGATTTTTTTACAGTTAAAATTTCAAACAGAAGTAAAGATTTAAATGTAATTGTTTCAAGACTTGTTTTTTCAGCGGGAGTTTTAGCAAATCTTTTCAGATTTGAAAATCCGCAAAGCGGGTTAATTATTGAAACAGAATTTTACAAAGACAAAATTTTAATATCCACCGGTGTCAGAATTTTTGCAGATGCTTTAAACACAGCATCACCAGGTTACGTTGCAGAAAATATTAATTTGAAAATTAATAATACTACATTCAGAGTAAAGGGAGGAATTTAATGGAAAATAATTCAGAAAATTTCAAAATGCCACAGATACCTAAAATACCAAGTTTAAGTAATGTTTTTTTTGTTATTTTTATACTGGCAGCTATTTTTTACTTTTCACGTACAATTTTTACAGTTCAGCCAAATGAACTTGCTGTTATTAAAAGATTTGGTCAGTATAATAGAACCGTAAGCTCAGGTCTGAGATACAGACTTCCAGAGCCTTTTGAAACAGCAACAATTGTAGATGTAACAAATATCAGAAGAGAAGAATTAGGATTTAAAACCGATTTAAGGAATCCAGGTAAATTTTTATCTGTTCCTCAGGAAGCTTTGATGCTTACAGGGGATGAAAGTATTGTAAATATTGAGTTTATAATTCAATACAGAATAAAAAATGTTGAAGATTTTGTTTTTAAATTGAGAGATGTAAAAGAAACATTGAGAAAAAGTGCTGAATCAGCTATGAGACAGGTTATTGGTTCAAGAGAAATAGATGATGCGCTTAATAGAAATAAAGCTGCAATACAGAATGAAACAATGCTTATTTTACAGGATATCATGGATAAATATAATAGTGGGATTCAGATAGTAGCCTGCCAACTTCAGGATGTTTTTCCTCCACAGCAGGTTAGTGCTGCTTTCAAAGATGTTACTTCAGCAAGAGAAGACAAAAATAGATTTATAAGCGAAGCTGAAGCTTACGCTAATGAAATTATCCCTCAGACAAAGGGAGAAGCAGCAAAAATTATAAACAGTGCCAGAGGTGATGCAGCAAGAATAGTAAATACAGCAAAAGGTGATACTGCTAAATTTATCCAGATGAATATGGAATATAAACAGAGTCCTGAAATTACAGCCAAAAGACTATATTATGAAAAATTGACCAGTTCCTTTTCAAAAGATTTTGAAAAAATTATTATTGATTCTGCTGATAAAGGTATTTTTGAGCTTTTCAAAATAATTGAAGGCGGAAGACAGGGAGGTGTAAAATGAAAAATTTTCTTATAGCACTTGTCATATTAACATTACTTCTTTTTAACATGTTTGTGTTTTTTGTTGATCAGACAGAGTATGCAATAGTTTTAAGATTTGGTGAGTTCAACAGAGAAGAAAAAGAGGCTGGCTTAAAATTCAGAATACCTTTTATTGAAACAGTATATTTTTTTGATAATCGTGTATTAGACTATGATTCAGAACCAACTGAGATAATTACAAAAGATAAGAAAACTATGGTTGTGGATAATTTTGCAAAATGGAAAATTATTGATCCGCTTACTTTCTTTAAATCAGTTACTAATGTTGCGGGTATGCTTGCTCGTTTAGATGATATTATTTATTCGAAGTTGAGAGTAGATCTTGGCAAATATGATTTTGCAGAAATAATAGGACCTGACAGAACAACAATAATGGAAAATGTTACAAGAAGATGTAATGAGGTTGGTGTTGAATATGGTATTGAAATTATTGATGTAAGAATAAAACGAGCTGATCTTCCAAAAGAAAATGAACAGGCAGTTTTTTCTCAGATGAAGGCTGAAAGAAATAGAATAGCAAGGCAGTATAGAGCTGAAGGTCAAGAGGAAGCTCAAAAAATAACTTCTGATGCTGACAGAATAGTTAAGGAAATTCTATCTGAAGCATATAAAGTTTCACAGGAAACTCTTGGAGAAGCTGAAAAAGAAGCAATTAAAATTTATGCAGATGCTTATGATGAAGGGAAAGAATTTTTTGTTTTTCTGAAAAATCTTGAACTTTTTGAAAAATCTTTTGATACTAAAACAAAACTTATCCTTTCAACTGATAATGAAATTTTCAGATTGCTTAAAACAATGGAGTAGTATAAATTTTTATGAACAGAGAACTGCTTCCTGTTGAATCTACTCAGAATTCTGCGGAGTATTTTGACATGCTCCGCATGAAATTTGAGTTTTACATGATATTTGAAAAAATATATCATGAAGTCCTTTATAACAAAGATTTTGAAACATTTCTCAACTCTGTTTTTCAATTTATTGGGAATTATCAGACTGAAAATTCATTTAGAATTTTTATTGAGTCATGGGGTGAAGTAAAAAGCGGAGACAGATTTTCTGTTCAAAATGAAAATTCAGAAAACGAACACGAAAAAACAGTATATGAAAAAAATCTTGATTTTCTTGGAATAAAGCTTGGTAAGATAGAGGTTTTCGGAAAAGAGTTTTCGATTTTTGAAAAAAAACTTTTTGATTATATTTCTTCTCAGATTACTCTTTTTTATGTTTTTGAAAAAAACAAAGATTTTTTTACTTTAAAATCAAGCCAGATAAATGAACTTGAAAAACTGAATTTTATAAATGAAAATATCATAAAGTTTTTATCGGTTCTGAATGAAAAATTAATGGAAGATTTTGAATGTGATAATATTTATATCTTTTCAAAAGATTCAAGAGGATTGAATTACATAAAAAATTTCAGAGAAAAAAAAACTAACTTCAATAAAAGAATACTTCCTGATATTGTTGATTTTCTGTTTGAAAAATCGATTTATGAAAATTATAATTTTTATACATTTAAAGATGATGAAAAAATTGAAGTATCAAAAATATTAGGAATGAAAACAAATAATTCGCTTGTAATATCTGTTCGTAATATTGAAGAACTTCTCGGAATGACAGTGCTTGTAAATATAAAAAAACCAGAAACAGGTTTTGAAAAAATATTAGATATTTATTCACTTTATTTTGAAAAAGTTTTTACAGTGTTAAAAAACACCACAAGGGAAAAAAGAAATGCTGAGCTAATGGGAATTTACAGTCTTATAGCTGAGCTTGTTGAAAAAGGTGAACATGAAGATTTTGTAAAAATACTTGAACATTTTTTTAAATATTTCCAGAATTATTTTAATCTTACTGATTCAGGAATGTTTTTTTTTAACACTGAAAAAGAATATGAAAAATGGTATTCTTCAACTGAAAAACTTTCTTCTGTTGTCGAAAAGCTTTCACTTGAGAATACCTCGGGAACGCTTGATACAGGATTTGAAAATAATTATTATTACTTTGTTTTTGGAACAAAAGAAAGTGGAAGATGTGTGCTTTTGTTCAGATATAGAAGTGAAGACAGAATTATAATTAATAGCGATAAATCAATCTATTATGTTGGTTTGCTTCTTTTTAATATTTTGTATAATAGAAAAATGGCTCAGAAAATAAAAGAATTAGACAGATATGCCATTGTTGGAAAAATGGCTCAGGAAATGGCGCATGAAATAAGAAACCCACTTGGTGGGATTAAACTTTATATTGATATTTTAAAAAGACGGACAGAGCGTTTTGATGATGAAGTATTTCAGGGTCTTGATAAAGGAATTGACAGCATAAATTCTGTAATAACAGAAATGCTTGATTTTACACGTGAAACTCAGATTGAAAAAAAGCAGAATGATATTATAAAACTTTTTAATAATTCGGTGAAAATGCTTCCCGAATTAAATTCTATTGAAATTGACATACACAATAACAGTTCGAATTGTCAGTTAGAAGTAGATGGTCAAAAATTTGAAAGAGTGTTTGTAAATATTCTTAAAAATGCATATCAGGCTATTTCAGAAAATAACGAGATTAAAAATGGGAAAATAAGATTTGTTTTTTATAAAGATGAAAAAAACTGTGTTATAGAAATATGGAATAATGGTGGAGAAATTGAAGAGCTGCATAAAAAGCAGATATTTGCTCCGTTTTATACTACCAGGAAAAACGGTAATGGACTAGGGTTGGTTATTACAAGAAAAATTATTAATGCCCACAATGGAAGTATTGAATTGATGTGTGAAAATGGCTGGACTGGGTTTAAAATTGTATTAAAAAATCAAACAGGGAATATTTGAGAATTGATGTGAGGGAGAGATTCATGATTAAAGTTTTAGTAGTTGATGATGAAGAATTAATGTGTAACAGTCTTTATCTTCACCTGAAAGAAGAAGGTTATCAGGCTTTCAGGGCTTATTCTGGAAAAGAAGCGCTTGATTTTTTTGAAAAAAATACAGTTGATATCGTTATAACTGATTTAAGACTTGGTGATATTGATGGAATAGAGCTTATAAAAAGAGTTAAAGAAAAGCATGATAATATTTATTTTATAGTAATGACAGCTTTTGGTACTATGGAGAAAGCTCTTGAGGCAGGTAAATTAGGAGTTTTTCATTTTATTACAAAACCATTTTCAATGGAACAGATTAATTCACTACTTTCAAAAATAAAAGAAAATATTGAGCTTAAAATTGAAAATTCTGAATATAAGAAAATACTTGGTAAAAGATATGAGTTTTCTAACATAATTGGAAAATGTGAAAGTATGCAGAAAATTTTTGATATTATTGAAAAGGTTGCAACAATAGATGTTACAGTTTTAATAACAGGAGAATCTGGAACAGGAAAAGAACTTGTTGCAAACGCAATTCATTATAATTCTCTTAGAAAAAATAAACCTCTTGTGAAAATTAACTGTTCAGCTTTACCCGAAAACCTTCTTGAATCAGAACTTTTTGGTTATGAAAAAGGAGCATTTACTGGTGCTGATAAAAATCATAAAGGAAGATTTGAACTTGCGGAAAATGGAACAATTTTTCTTGATGAAATTGGAGACATGCAGCTTAATCTTCAGGCAAAAATTTTAAGAGTGCTTCAGAATAAAACAATAGAGCCTCTCGGAAGTGCAAAAACTGTTAATGTAAATGCAAGAGTTATTGCAGCAACTAATCATGATCTTGAAAAAAAAGTTGACAAGCAGGAATTTAGAGAAGATTTATTTTACAGACTGAATGTTGTAAATATTAAACTCCCTCCTCTGAGGGAGAGAACTGGTGATATAGAAGTGCTTTCTGATTATATGATTAAAAAATTTAATCAGGAGTTTAACCGTAACATTAAAGGAATAAGCAGAGAGGTATTAAAAGAATTTTTAAAGTACGGTTGGCCGGGTAATATAAGAGAACTTGAAAATGTTATTCAGCACGGGATAATTTTTTCAGAAAGTGATATAATAGATATTAAAGATTTACCTGTAACCTTTAATAAAAAACACAGTAAAATTTCTTCAGGTGATAAATCTCTTGAAGGAGTTGAAAAACAGCATATTTTTGAAATACTTGAAGAAACTTCACACAATATTTCAAAAGCTGCAAAAATATTAGGAATAGACAGAAAAACTTTATATAATAAAATGGCCAAATATGGATTTTCTGAAAGACAAAAACAATAAAATAATTGATTTGAATAAATTTATATTTAAAAAAACTGAGTTTGTTCCAGAAAAAAATATAGAAAATTTTGATGATGAACTCGCAAAATTTAAAGAAAATATAAATTTTAATCCTTTTTCTGAAGAACATTATATTCTTCTATCAGATTTCTCATTAAGGTATGAAATGCACTCAGAGGCTTTAGAATTTTTAAAAAAAGCCATTGAAATCAATGATAAAAACTGGGAATCTTATTATAATCTTGCTGTAATTTACCATTCCTTTAAGCACATGGACTCAGCAAAACAGAATTTTTTAAAAGTTATTGAACTTAACCCCACCCATATTTATACTTATCTTAATCTAACTAATATTTTAATTGCAGGAAATGAGCTTGAAGAAGCAAAGCATATTTTAAAACAGGGCTTAGAATATAATCCAGGCAACAGACTTCTTTTGAATAATTATGGTGTAATACTTGCCAGGCTTGAGGAATACAGCGAAGCTATAAAAGCCTGGGAAGAACTTGAAAAACTTGTTCCAGATGAAGTTGAAGCTCATTACAATCAGGCAATCACATATTCGAGAATGGGCATGCTTGAAATAGCGATTGCCAAATTTAATAAAATTTTACAGATGGTTAGCGATGATTTTGGTGTTTATGCTAATCTTGCAGCTTTGTATGAGAAAAAAAACGATTTTGAAAACTCAAAACTCATGTATGAAAAAGCTATTGAAATTGAACCTGAAAACTATCAGGTTCTTGCTTCTTACGGATTGATGTTTGCTAAAATGGGTGACTATAATCAGGCAATAAAAATATACAGAGAAATTTGCCACAAACAACCTGGAAATATGAAAAATCTGATGAATTTATCAATGATATATGCAATTCAGGGTAAATATAAAGAAGCGGTTTCAATTCTTACAGAAGCTGAAAAAATTGAAGCTGATGATCCCGAGCTTCTTTTGAATATGGCTTTAAATTATTCAAATATGGGTAAATATGAAATTGCAGAGAACTATTTTGAAAAATCAATTAAATTAAATCCACATAATGAAGAAATTTATATTCATCTGGCTAAAAGTCTTATTGAGAGAGAAAAATTTTCAGAAGCTATTGAAATTCTCGAAAAAGGAATTTCCAGAATTGAAAACAGTTCAGCACTGAATTATCTGCTTGCAAAAACTTTGATTTCAAGTGCCAGATACTCCGATGCATCAATAATACTTAAAAAACTGATAAAACTTAATCCTGAAATTTATAACCCTTATGAACTTCTTATTGAAGTATATAAAAAAAAGAAAAGTTATTCAAAAGTAAATGTAGTTTATGAAGAAGCAATTAAAAATATTATTGATAATGGGGATTTATACCTTGCCTATTCTAAAGAATTAATTGAAAGCTCGAATTACGAAAAAGCCTATGAATATCTCCTTAAAGCAAAAGAATATATTAAACAGTCTCAGGAGCTTTATTACTATTTATATTATGTATGCAGAGTTTTAAATAAAATCGAAGAGTGTGAGCAGTACAAAACCTGTTGTTTAAAGCTGAATCCATTTTCAAACTGGGCTAAAAAGTGTGAATAAAAAAATTTTCAGCATTCTTCTTGTATCAGCATCAGTAATTATTTACATAATACTTTTTTATAATGAAAATAAAAAAACTGCTGATTTACCCGAATTTTTGTCAGAAATTAATATTGTTCCTGCTCCTCAAAAAGTTGATTATAAAGGTTATCTTCTTGGAGTTCCAAGAAATTTCATGCAGAAATATGATAATACCTGTGCCGCTTCTGCATTAAGATTTTATCTTAACATGAAAAAAATCCGAGTGAGTGAAGAAGAACTTGCAGAAAAACTTGAAATAACCTCTGAAGGTACAAGTTTTGCCAGTATTGTTAAAGTGGCAAAAGAATATGGAATAAATTTTACAGGATTAAGAACCGACATTGATACAATAAGAAACAGAACAGCAATTATTCAACTTAAATTTGGTCATTTTGCAGTTTATCTTCAAAGCGGTAAATATCATAGTGATGCTTATATTTTCGATCCAGCTTATGGATATGTTTTTATTTTTGAAAGAGATTTAAAAAAAGTATGGAAGGGTTATGCACTTGTTGAAGATTTTTAATGTTTTATTTTGGGCTTTGCTGGTGTTTTTATCAATGCCTGGGAATTATACCAGTATTGTTTTCATAGCTTTCGTACCTTGTTTTTATATTTTAAAGCAAAAAAAATTAAAAAATATTTTTATAATGGGAGCATGCGCTGGAATACTTGCAGGTGTGCTTATTTACCGAGGATTCAGCCTTTACAGTAATCTGATATATATTTATTCAATAATTTTTTTAGCACTTCATTTTGGATTGTTTTTAGTAGTTTCAAAAAAGTATGGAATTTTTTCAGGAATGATGTTTTATATTGTTTTTGAATTTATAAGAACACTTGGAAGATTTGGGATTCCATCAAATCTCGGTTTGTCATTTTATCAATATTCTTCTGTTATAAAAATTGCTTCTATTGGTGGGATTTATATTATTTCCTTATATATTATGATTATAAATTTTACAATTTACGATTTTATTTTTAATTTCAGAAAAAAAAGGAAATACTTGGGTTTAATTGCTCTTATTGGTTTAACATTATTAAATTTTGCCCCGTTGTCAACCAGTAGCAATGGAGATTTAAAAGTCGCTGTTATTCAGGGAGGGATTCCTGACTGGATGTATTCGATGGAATACTTTGACCGAACTTTTAATGAAACCATAGAAAAAAGTTATATGGAATTGACAGAAAGTGTTGTAAAAAAAACTGATTTAATTGTCTGGCCTGAAACTGCAATAAAAGATTTTATATTTTCAAAAAACAAAATGTTTTATACAAATTATTTTAAATTAAAAAGCCAGGAACAGAATGTAAACTTTATTATTGGAACACCCCATCTTGAAAATAATGGAACTGAAACGAATTCGATTTTCTTTATTGAAAAAGGAAATTTTTACAGATATGACAAAATAGACACAGTACCGATAGTGGAAGACCATTTTGTGAGAGGGAAAGTTTTCGATGTAATGAAAGGTGAAAAATACAATTTTATTCCAGTAATATGTTTTGAATCAATTTTTGAAAGAAATATTATAAGAAAACAACCAGAAAATGCCGATTTTATAGTGGTAACAACAAATGATGCAGGATTTAGACATTCCATATTAAAACATACACATGCTGCTTACAGTGTTTTCAGAGCAGTTGAAACAGGAAAACCTTTAATAAGAGCTGCCCAAAGTGGAATAAGTATGATTATTGATTCTGAAGGAAGAATTTTAAAAAAACTGGATAAATTTCAGT
Organism: Candidatus Muiribacteriota bacterium; assembly: GCA_041654635.1. Taxonomy (GTDB): domain Bacteria; phylum Muiribacteriota; class Muiribacteriia; order Muiribacteriales; family Muiribacteriaceae; genus JBAZDD01. Next base: position 9,722 of record JBAZDD010000004.1, on the reverse strand, counting down.
CAGCAGTTCTTGAAGGAAAAATAAATACCACAGAAGGAACAACTGTTTTTGCAGAATATTACAGCATAATTATTTCATTTTATTTTCTGCTGTGTGGCGCTGGTATATTTTATGCTTTAAAAAAGGGAAAACAAAATAATTATGAAAAAAATTTTTAAAATAGTATTATTGTTTATTTCATTGACAGCAAATTCATTTTCGTTTGAAGACTGTATGGAAAAAGCTTCTGAAAATAAAGAAATTATACAGACAAGACGTATGCTTGAAGTTTCAAGACTTGAAATTATTGAAGCTGAAAAAAAAGCATTACCAGCAGTTTCAATAGAATTACAGGAAAATGTTATTGATACAAGAAAAGCTTTGCTTACAGCAAGTCCAAAAAAAGAAACTGAACCAACTGCTTCTCTCAAAATGTCTTTACCTGTTTCAACAGATGGAAGTTTATCCTCAAATATTTTATTAAGAAGAAAAACTCACAATATAAATGCAATGCTGTATGATTTTGAATACACAACTCTAAAATTATCAGTTTTACTGAAATATATCGATGTATTAAAATCGTTCAGGCAAATGGAAATGTCTGCTGAAATTTCAAACAGAGCCGATTCACTGCTTAATATTTATGAAGAATTGTATAAAATGAATAAAATTACAAGACTTGAGCTTCTGAATGCAAGAAAAGAATCGGGAAAGCTAAAATATGAAGTTTTTCTGAGCGAAAAAGTATTCAGCGACAGTTATATTTATCTTCTCAAAGAAATAAATGGTGTTTATAGTGAATTAAAAAATATTAAAGATGTTGATGTTGATATGAATTTTGAAATTGATATAACAGAAGCTTCAAAACATATATTAGACAGCAGAATTGAAGTGCAAATTTACAAGGCAGAGAAAGAAGTGGCTGAAATTGCTGAAAAACTTGCCATGCCAAAAAATAATTTTTATTTAAATTTTGAATATATAAGAGGGGGGGATTATAATACAGACAGAAATGAATTTTATTATCCTCTCAGCAAAGAAGGTCATATTTTTGGTTTATACTTTGAAAGACCTATTGGAAATCATATGATAAAATATAACAGAGAATACGAAAAAATTGGAAGAAAGCCTGGTGGCGGATATCTTGAAAAAACGAAGCTTGTAAATGATAAACTTACCTTTCAATTTTTTGATAACGGAACAGAAAAATCACTTATTGAAACAAAAAAGATAGAGGCGGATTTCTACAGAAGAAAACTTGATGAATATATAAAAAACATTAAACTTGATTTAAGAGCAGCATATTATAATATGCAGAGCGCGAGAGAGCTTATAAAAGTTCAGCAGGAAACTGTTGCATACTTTGATGAGAAGATTGAAATTGAAGAAGAAAAATACAGACTGGGAAAATTTTCACTTCCAGAACTTCTTGAAAGTCATGTTGATGCTTTAAGAGAAAAACAGAAATATATTGAAGCATTATATGATTATAAAAGCGCATTTTTTAATCTTAAATATCAGCTGGGAGAGCTTAATGAGACAATTTAGCAGAATAATTATATTAATCCTGATATTATTAATTTCAGGCTGTACTGTAGAAGAAAAAAACTCGACAAGTGATGAAAAAAATGAGATTTCAGCATTAAAAGTAAGAGTAAGTACGGTTGAAGAGCGAGTTGTTAAAACAGGGACATCGGTTATTGGAACAGCAGAAGCTGAATTTGATATAACTCTTGAAGCTGAGGTTGAGGGAAGAGTTATTAATGTTTTCAAAAGTGAAGGTGATCTTATTGTTGAAAATGAAATAATTGCCTCAATTGATGACAGTGATATAAAACTTAGAATGGAACAGATTGAAATTAAAATTAGAGATGCAAAATCTGAAGTAGAAATGTCAAAAATTCACAGAGAAGAAAAATTACTTGAACTGGAAAGAGAACTTGCGCAGAATGAAGCAGATTATCTGAGAAAAAAAATACTATATGAACAGTCAGAAGATGAGGTTACAAGCAGAAGAAATCTTTTCAGAATTAAAGCTTCAACTTTAGAAGAAGTTAAAGAAGCAGAACGAAATTACGAGAAAGCAAAAATTGATTATGAACTATCCAAAAACAACTATGAAACTGGATTAAAATTATATGGTGAGGAAAAAAATCTGAGAGAGAAATCGCTTCAGCTTTCAATTGAAAAAGCAGAGAATAATTTACTTGGTGCAATTAATGAAAAAGATATTCTTATTAACGAACATTCCAGATACAGTATTAAATCACCAGTTTCAGGAATGGTAGCAGAACTTTATACAGCAAGGAATCATTCAGTTTCCCTTCAGAGACCTGAAATTGCAAGAATAATGGGTGTTGGAAAAATAAACATTAAAACTAATATCAGCGAAAGCGATGTTTCATCAATTAAACCAGGTGATGAAGTAACAGTATGGTTTGATGCACTTAAAAAAGATCCTTTTTATGGAAAAATAATATCAATAAGACCGGTTATAGATTCTGCAAGCAGAACATTTCCTGTAAGAATAGAAGTTAACAATCTTGCTCAGACTATAAAACCTGGTATGTTTGCAAGAGTAGATATTGCTGATAAAGGTGAAGCAAAAGCTCTCTGGATTTCAACAAATTCAATTAGAAAAACAGGTAATGTTTCCTATGTTTTCAGAGTAAGAGAAAATACAGCTCTCAGAACAAATATAACAACTGGTCGTCAGTCAGAAGGCATGACAGAAGTATTGTCTGGATTAGCAGCCGGTGAAACTATTATTACAGAAGGTGTTGACAGAATTACTGACATGGCAAAAATAGAGGTTATAAGATGAAAATTTTTTTTTTTAAAAACAGACCAGAATCAGTAATTGCATTTTTTCTTCTTCTTTTTTTTCTCGGTTCAATAGCTTTTTTTAAAATTCCAGTAACTCTTCTTCCAGATATAAATTATCCACTTCTTACTGTTGAAACAGAATATGAAAATGCCTCAGCAGAGCAGGTTGAAGAAAAAATTACAGAAATACTTGAAAAAAGCATTTCAGTTCTTCCTGGTTTAAAATATCATAAATCGGTTTCTTATCCGGGTAAAAGTATTATTTATGCAGTGTTTAATGAATCCACCGAAGATAATTTAAATCAGTATTACATTCGTATGAGAGAAAAAATTGAAACAGCCAGAGCCCAACTTCCCTTTGAAGCTAAATATCCAGTAGTTTCACTTTACGATCCTGAAAATATGCCATCTTTAACGTTTGCATTTCATGAAGACCTAACCTCTTATGAAAGTTTTAATGAAAGAATAAATCACGTAAAAAATATTATTGAAAGTATAGATCTTGTAGCTAAAGTAAATATAAATGGAATGGTAACCAGAAAAATGTTTATTTCACCTGATTTTACAAAAATGTCACTTACAGGAATTAAAATTACAGATGTTATTGAAAAAATCAGAGATAATAATTTTGATTTTCCAGGGGGCGTTCTTAGCACCAGTGAAAAAGAAATTAATATAAATATTAAAGGAAGAATTTCTGCTCAGCATGAACTTGAAAATCTTCTTATAAAATATTCACCAGAAACTCAGACAAGAATATACCTTAAAGATATAGCAACTGTTAATGTTAAAAATACTGAAACAAATTATGCTTATGTTGATGGAAAAAAAACTGCGCTTTTTGAAGTTTACGGAAATCATGGTGCTGGACTTGTAAAACTATCTCAGGCAGTAAATAACAGACTTTCTCAATCAGATTTTTCTTATACAGTAATTTCAGATTTTTCAGAATATATAACAATTTCTTATAGAGAACTAATCTTAACTATGATTACAGCAATTATAATAACATTGATAATAACAGCACTTTTTTTTGGGAATTTAAAACTTGCATTAATAGTATGTACGGTAATTCCATTTTCAATAGTTATTAATATGATAATGATGTATTTTCTGAAAATCAGTCTTAATACACTTTCAATGGCAGGTCTTGTAATTTCAGTTGGACTTATAGTTGATAATGCTCTGGTTGTGTGTGACAAGCTGTATTATAATAAAAACCTGAAAATTAGAAAATATATTTTTAAAACACTTTCTCAGACATCATTTGCCCTCATAGCTTCTACTCTTACAACAATAATAGCTTTTTTACCAGTAATTTTTCTTGATGGAATAACAGGTGAATTTTTTCGACAGACCGCTTATGCAATAAGTTTTACGCTTATTATTTCACTTTTTACATCATTTTTTCTAATACCTGCTTTATTTTCTATAACATTCAAAGGGAAAGTTAAAAGTCACAGTATGCTTGGTTTTATTATTAGAAAAACTAAAAGTGCAGTATGTTATTCAGGTATAAAATTTTTAAAACATTATTACATAGCGTGTTTTGCAGTTTTATTAGTTTTTACACTCTCAGTTATTTTACTTTATACATTTGAAAGAGAATTCATGCCTGAAACAATTGAAAATACTTTCGCAGCAGACATTGATTCAGGAAATGTCTCAGATGATGATATTGCTTCAATGGCAGCAAACATTTCCAGTTATATAAATTCAGAATTGAAAAATAAAATTGTCACACACAGCATATCAGTTGACCTTGAGAAAAAGAAAATAAGGCTGAATATCAGAGCTGATTCAGAAAATAAAAATTCAGTTTATGAAAAATTAAGACAATACTTTGAAATCAATGATACAGGAGCAGACCTTATATCGTCGCCTTCATGGAATATACCAGAAAGTTTCCGAATGTATGTAAGGTTAAATATTATTGAAAATGAACTTGACAAACTATATTCTGTATCGGAAAATCTTTCAGAAAAACAGGATTTTCCTTTTTTTACAGACAGATTTGAAAACAGAGATTCAATAAATATAATACCAGAAATTCAAAAAACTGAACTTCTTGATCTTGAAAGTGAAGAAATAGTTAATACAATAAAAGCTGGATTTTCCTCTGTCAAAGTTACAGAAGTTATTATTGATGATGAAAGTCTTGATGTTTTTATGGAAAATGCTGATTATTATTCAAATCCTGAATCAATATCAGTTGTAAGTAAATCTGGTCAGACTGTTTTTCTAAAAGATGTTGCCAATATTAATAATTCCACAGAATATTCACCAATTTACAGATATGAAGGAAAAAGAGCACTTCAATACAGATTTTCAATTTTTAACAGAATTGATGAAACAGTTGAAAAAATAAAATCATCTGTTATTCCATATAATGTTGATTATTCATTTACCGGTCTTTCAGAAACAAAAGATTCAATGATTTCAAGCATGTTTTTTTCATTAATGGTAGCTGTTGTTCTGATATATTTAATACTTGTAATTCAGTTTGAATCATTTACAATGCCTTTTATAATCATAATTCTGATACCTGTATCATATCTTGGGGCTTTTTTTGGCTGGAAATATTTTAATATTTCACTTAACATGATGAGTCTTCTTGGATTAATAATTCTTACAGGAATAACAGTTAATAACTCAATTATTGTGCTTACAGAAATAATAAAGAGAAAAAGTGTAAAAAAAGCTATATTGTCTAGAACAAAAGCTGTAATAATTACTACCTTGACAACCATAACCGGAAGCATTCCAATGATTTTTGGCAACACTTCAGAGCTTAGAACCCCGATGGCTATTACAGTAATAGGTGGAATGGCATTATCATGGATATTTTCGCTTGTGCTTCTTCCTGGATTATATGGATTTTTAAAAAAATATGAAAAAACTGTTTAACATATTAATTAAAACAAAACCAAGAACAATACCAGTGATTTATGTTCTGATTATTGTCACTGGATTGATATCATTATCATTTCTGAATATTGAATATTTGCCCGATATTAACTATGGAGAGACGACAGTTTTAGTTCAGGCTTCAGGATTAAGACCAGATGAAATTCTTAGAGAAATTTCAAAACCTCTTGAAGATGATTTTAGAACAATAAAAGGTGTTGTAGGAGTTTATTCAAACATAACAAGAGGAAATCTGAAAATTCTAATAAAGACTGAAAAGGGGATAAATTCAGATACTGTTTTTTCTTCAATTAGTCATATTTGTCAGGTGAAATATAACAGATTTCCACCGAATGTATCAAAACCGATAGTTTTAAAATACTCAACAGACGACATGCCAGTTATAGTTTTTTCACTTCCTTCAGATACTAATGAGGAAAAAGCTGATAATCTGAGACAGGAATTATCAAGAATTGAAGGGGTAAGTAAAGTTGAAATATCAGGAATTAAAACTGAAAGTTACGAATTAATTATTGATAGAGAAAAAATAAATGTTTTAAATATTAATCTTGCACAGATTTCAGACATAATTACAAATTTTTCAGACAAAATTACAGTTAATGGAGAAAATTTTATAATTGTTTTTGACACTCCTTTTACAGTTAAGGAAAACCTTCTGAATGCACCAGTTAAAAATCTTGAAGGCAAAGCATATTTTATTAAGGATTTTGCAGAACTTATAAAAAAAACAGACACTTCATCAAACAAATCAAGAATTGATGGAAAAGAAAAAATTACCGGGTTTGTTTTTAAAGAAGCAAATTCAAATGTTGAAAAAATTACCCGAAAAATTGAACATTTTTTAACACACCTGAAAGAAGTTGATATTTTATATAATCAGGGTGAATTTATAAGAGACAGTATTAAGTCAATGTTTTATGCAATTATGGTGGGTGCAATAGTATCTTCTGTTTTCATGTTTTTAATGCTTGGTAAAATTAAAACAGTTTTTCCGGTAATTTTTTCAATTCCATTAAATTTTCTTGCCTGTTTTATTTTCATGTATTTCAGAAAAATTACAATAAACGTCATGTCAATGTCAGGATTTTTATTTGCTTTCGGAATGCTTTATGATAATTCAGTTATTGTAATGGAGCATCTTCTTAGAATGAAAGAAAGAAAACCGGATTCAGGGATTTATCAGATATATAAATCTGTTATGAAAATTTCAAGTCCAATTTTGATTTCAACAGTAACAACTTTTTCAGTTTTTATTCCAGTAATTTTTATGAGAAAAGATTTATATATAATGTATAAGGATTTTACTGAAGTGCTTTCTTTTTCTCTTTTTCTTTCATTTTTTTCAAGTATTATAATAATACCATATTTTATTTATCACTTTGATTTTCTTAAAGGTAAAAAAACAAAAAAATATAAAAATTACGAGTATTTTAATACTTATTTTATTGCAAAAACACTCGTTTACAGAAAATATATAGCTGTAATTTTCTGTTTAATAATAATATCAGGGTTAATATCATACATATTCACAGGTAACTCATCAATTGGGCAGACACCAGATAACACTTTCATACTTCACTGTCAGCCGGGGCTTTCAACTTCAGCTGAAAAATTTACTGCTGATATGATTAAAATTGAAGAATATCTTGTAACACATGATGAAGTAGAAAAAATTTTTTCAACAAAAAATGATGAAAATTATCGAGTTGTAATTAGAGTAAAAAAAGGAAAAGTAAGACAATTTATAAAAAAATATGAAGAGATAACAGATAGTCTGACACTTTACCCAGATGTTCATGTTTTTTTAATTAATGCACCTGGTGAAACATTTAAAAATATTGATTTGCTGATTTATGATAAATCATACACTGAAAGATTCAGGAAAGCACATATTGTTTATTCAACACTTTCAGAAAATTTAAAAAATTCTCAGATTGTAATAAAAGAAAAACCACCAGTTGATGAAATGGATATAATATTATCAAGAGAAAAACTGATAAGTGCAGGTTTTTCGTTAAAAGAGACTGCATATATTCTGCGTGCCTATCTTGAAGGACCAAAATTTGATCTTGGATTTGATAATAAAATTACAGAAACCAGAATGAAACTTGAAAATATTACAGATGTTGAAGAAATAAAGAGTTTAATATTAAGAAAACTTAATTTTCTGACTTTGAAAGATATTTCAGATATTAAATTATCAAGAAATCCATCGGTAATAAATACAGAAAATGGACAACCAGTTACTAAAATCGGGATAATGTGGACAGGTGAGAGTGAAAGTGCTGTGATGAAAAAAATAACAGAAATACTTAATGAATTAAACTCAAAAAGAAATCAGAAAATAATATGGGAATTTGATGAAAGTTCAAGAAGAATATATGAAGACAGAAATGAAATGACAAAAACAGTTCTATACACATTGATTCTTTTAACGATTATTCTTTACATGTATTACGGAAGTTTTAAAGATGTAATTCTCGTTTTTTCTGTAATACCATTTACATATTCTGTTATAATCATACTCATGGCTGTTTTTAAAATACCATGGTCTTTACCTGTATATATTGCTTTCTTACTTCTGTCAGGAATAATAATTAATAACAGTATTTTAATTATTGATTTAATTGAAAAAGATAAATCATTTTCAATACTTTTTAAAATAGCTCACAGTATTAATGATAAATTCAGAGCAATAGTAATTACAACTGCTACAACAGCATTAGGAATTTTTCCACTTGTTTTTGCAGAAGGTTTCTGGCAGATAATGGGAATAATTTCAATTGCCGGATTGATAACTGGAATGCTTGCTTCTTTATATTTAATACCTGTGTTATACTATCTTACAGGAGAATATTTTGGAAAAAGTAATTCAGCTTGATACAACAAATAAATGCAATTTAAAATGTATATTCTGTAATAAATATTTAAATCAAAACTGTCAGCCTGAAACTTTTTTCATGTCAGTTAAAGAGGCAAAAAAGCTTCTTTATGAAAACGAAGATTATCTTGCAATAACACTTCAGAACAATGGAGAGTTTTTTCTTAATCCTGAATGGGAAAAAATACTTGAACTCACATTCAAAAGAGCTTCAGAAAAAAAATGTAAAATAATTCTTGCCACCAACGGGACTTTAGTAAATAGAGAAAAAGCTTCAGTAATATGTGAATTAGCAGAATTATACAAAGCAGAAATTTATATAACAGTTTCAATAAACGTGTTAAGCTCTGAACTCTATCAAAAAATAATGGGTTATAATTTATGTGAACAAGTTATTGAAAATACAGAATATTTAATTGAATACTCAAATAAAAAGACAGAATTTGTAAATGTATCAGTTCAGTTTATGGTAATGGAAAAAACAGCAGGAAAAGAAGCAGAAGCTTTTATTAATTTCTGGAAAGATTTTTTTGAAAAAAAACATATTGAATATGACATTGTCAGAGATGGATATCCAAGCGAAAAAAGATTTCTTGTTTCACTGAGAAGATGTTATACAGGTAAAAGAGAAGATTTTTATACTTATGAAAATGAGCTTAAACGATTAAAAAATATTTTTAATATTAAAGAAATTAAAGAAAAAATTGAAACATGTGATAATGTTTTTAAAAGAAAAATATGCTCTTATCTTTTTGAGGCACCTGTTGTCAGAGATAATATTAAATGTATATGCTGTCGGGATTTAAACTTTGAAAACAGTTTCAACCTTGATAATCCGGCTGCTTCAGAAATAGAAAAATATTACAAATCAATACATTATACAGGTTATTTTGAAAAAATTAATGTATGTAATTATTGTCTGAATTTTCCTTATGTTGACGAGTATAAACAATACAATAAATTCTGCTGTGATTTTGCAGAGAAATCATATTTCAACCGTCTGAAAAAAGGAGTAAGTTTTGATTTTTACAATATTGATTTTTCGGATAATGACGAAAAAAAAAGAGCTGAATTATTTCTGAAAAACAATAATTATAATGCTTTATGT
>JBAZDD010000003.1:0-29357 GCA_041654635.1 Candidatus Muiribacteriota bacterium | reverse complement strand
CTGTTTACGGCTTTAAAGGTTCACCCGCGTTTTATACGTGATTCTCTCGCGTTTCACCCGCGATTCTATTATATTCTTCAATTCCTGCAAGCAGAATGGTCATTGCTTTTTCAAGATCTTCTTTTTTCAGAATATATGCAATTCTTATTTCATCTTTTCCTGCACCCTCTGTTGCGTAAAAACCATCTGCCGGAGCTACCATGGTTGTTTCACCGTTCAGATTGAAATCTGACAGCATCCACTTTGCAAAGTTGTTGGAATCATCAACAGGTATTTTTGCAATAATGTAAAAAGCACCACCGGGTGTAAGGCATAAAATATCTTTGTTTTTAGAAAGATATTCCATAACAATATTTCTTCTTGTTTCATATTCATTTTTCATATCGTTGAAATAACTTTCTTCAATATTATTATTTAAAGCTGTTGCTCCAATCTGTTCTAATGTAGGAGCGCACAGTCTTGCCTGAGCAAGTTTCATAATCTGACTCATTATAGCTTTATTTTTTGAAGCAATACTTCCTATACGTGCTCCACAAGCTGAATATCTTTTCGAAATTGAATCTAAAAGTATTGTATTCTGGCTTATTTCTTCAAATTCCATGACAGAAGTGTGTGTTTTTCCGTCATATATGAATTCTCTGTAAACTTCGTCTGAAAACAGAAATAAATTTCTGTCTTTAATTATTTTAACTAATTTTTTCAATTTTTCTTTTTCATAAACTGTTCCAGTTGGGTTGTTCGGGTTACATATCATAATTGCACGTGTTTTAGCTGTAATGTGTTTTTCAATTTCTTCAGGTTCTGGAAGGTCAAATCCGTTTTCAGCATAAGTTCTTACAGGAACCAGCTTTACTCCGGCCATATCTGCAAAACCGTTATAATTTGTGTAGAAAGGTTCAAATACAATTATTTCATCTTTTTCTTCAAGGCAGGCAAGCATTGCAAACAGAATGGATTCGGAGCCGCCTGTAGTTATTATTATTTCATCTCTTTCAAATTCAATATTGTTTTTTCTGTAATAATTAATTGTTGAATCAATATAAGATATAACTCCCTGAGAATGTGAATAACTTAAAACTTTTTCCTCATACTTGTGTATTGCATCCCAGAAAATATAAGGTGTTTCAATATCAGGCTGCCCAATGTTCAGATGATAAACTTTTACACCTTTTCTTCTTGCTTCATCTGCGTAAGGAACAAGTTTTCTTATTGGTGATTCCTGCATTTTCTTTACTCTTGAAGATGGATTCATATAACCTCCCAGTTATTTTTTTCCCTTTTGAAAATATATTATTCTATTTTAAAAAAAATTCAACTTTTTTTGCCAAAACCCTCATATTTTTATATAATGTATTAAAAATAAATATGGGGGATGTTATGAGTTTAAAGTTCAGATTTGAAAATGTATTAAGTGAAAATATTGGAAACTCTGGAATACGCTATGATGAACTCATGAAAGAAGCTGAAAAAAAAGTGAAAAATTGTCATCAGAAACTTGTTGAAAAAAGAGAAAGTAAAAAACTTGGTTTTTTTGACCTTCCTTATGATACAGAGACTGCTGATAAAATTTTAAACTTGTATGAAAAACTGAAACATAAAAAAAACTTTGTTGTAATTGGCATTGGCGGGTCAAGTCTTGGTAACATGGCAGTAAACTCAGCAATCAATGGTGTTTATTATAATGAAAAGAAAAAAAACACTCCCAATATATATTTTGCAGACAATGTGGACCCTGAAAAATTAAATGATATTATGGAAATTTTAAATCCTGAGGACACTGTTTTTAACGTTATAACAAAATCAGGTTCTACTGCTGAAACTATGGCAAATTTTATGATTCTGTATAATTTTCTTAAAGAAAAAGCTCCTGATAAAATTAACGAAAATCTTATTATTACAACTGACAGAAAAAATGGAAATTTAAAAAAAATAGCTGATGAACTTGGTATTGACAATTTTGTAATACCTGAAAATGTTGGCGGAAGATTTTCAGTATTAAGTCCAGTTGGTCTGATTTCAGCAGCTTTTACCGGTGTGGATATTAAATCCATGCTTGAAGGTGCTCGTGACATGGATAAAATTTGTTCACTTGATAATGTTGAAAAAAATCCTGCCTATATGGCTGCTCTTATTCATTATATGTTTTACAGAGATAAAAATGTAAATATTAATATTTTAATGCCGTATTCAGAAAATTTATGTCATATTGCGGACTGGTTCAGGCAATTATGGGCTGAAAGTCTGGGTAAAGTAACAGAAGATGGAAAAAATGTTGGAATCACTCCTGAAAAATCAGTTGGTGCAATAGATCAGCATTCTCAGGTTCAGCTTTATGTTGAAGGACCTTTTGATAAACTTGTTACTTTTATTGAAGTTGGAAAATTCAGAAAAGAAATAAAAATACCTGAAGTTTTTAATCATATTGAAGGATTGAATTATCTTGCTGGTCAAAATTTATCAAAACTTCTCAACAGTGAAAAAAAGGCAACTGAAATTGCTTTATGTGAAGCAAAAAGACCTAATGAAACAATTTTTATACCTGAAATTAATCCTTATTATGTTGGTCAGATTTTCTTCATGTTTGAAGTTATGACAGCATTTGCCGGAGAGCTTTTTGAAATAGATGCTTTTGATCAGCCTGGTGTTGAAGCTGGGAAAATAGCAACTTATGCTCTTATGGGAAGAAAAGGTTATGAAGAGAAAAAGAAAGAAATTGAAAATAAAAAAAATGTAAGAAGGGAGATATAATATGGAAAAAAGTTTAGCTTATGAAAAAAAGAATGCATGGAAAGTTTATGAGAAAAAAGAAAAGGCAGTTGAAAAAATTTCAGATGAATACAAACAGTTTCTTGATAACTCAAAAACTGAAAGAACATGTATTTCAACAATTTTAAAAGCTCTCACAAAAGAAGGATATCAGGAATTTTCAAAAATTAAAAAAATGACTCCTGGAACCAAATTTTATATGATTAACCGCGACAAATGTATGGTTGCTGGAATTGTTGGAAAAAATGATATAGTTAAAAATGGAATAAGATATCTTGTTTCTCACGTCGACGTTCCTCATCTTCATTTAAAACCAAATCCATTTTATGAAGATGAAAAACTTGTGTTAGTTAAAACTCAGTATTATGGTGGTGTGAAAAAACATCACTGGCTGAATATACCGCTTGCTCTTTATGGTGTTGTTTATCTAAAAGACGGCAGTAAAGTAGAAATTAAGGAAGGCGATGATGGTAAAAATTGTATAGTATTACCAGACCTTGCAATACATATCAGTAAAGATATGGCTGGAAGAAAAGTTGAAGAAGTTGTAAAAGGTGAAGAGATGAATGCTATTGTAGGTTCAAAGCCTATGTTCAAAAAAGGAAAAGCAGGGGAAAAAGAAAAAGAACTTTACAAAGAAAATATTCTGACAATTCTTAATAAAAAATATAAAATTGATGAAAGAGATATAATTACTGGTGAATTTCAGCTTGTTCCTGCAATACCTGCAATGAATGTAGGTTTAGATGGTGGCATGATTGGTGGATTTGGTCATGATGACAGAGTTTGTGCTTATGCTTCACTTAGAGCGCTGCTTGACGTTAAAAATAATAAAAATACAGTTATTTCATACTGGTTTGACCGTGAAGAAATTGGAAGTACAGGAAATACTGGTGCAGAATCCATCTATTTTGAAACTTCACTTGCTTATCTTATTGAAAAACTGGTCAGCTCAAATTATTCTGATATTATGCTTCTTAAAACTCTTGAAGCTTCTAAAGGTATATCAGCAGACGTTTCACCCGCTATGGATCCAAACTTTAAAGGTGCTTATGATAAATTAAATACTGCAAATATGGGATTTGGTCCTTTATTCCATAAATATACAGGGTCAAGAGGAAAATCAGGTTCCAATGAAGCAAATCCAGAATTTTTAAATCAGGTTACAAGAATGCTTGATAAAAAAGAAATACCATGGCAGCTTAATGTACTTGGTAAAGTAGATGGTGGCGGTGGAGGAACTATCGCAAACTATCTATGTAATCTTAATACTGATGTTATTGACAGCGGAGTTCCAATTTTAGGACTTCATTCACCTTTTGAACTTATATCAAAAGTTGATTTATATGCTGTATGTGATGCTTACAGAGCGTTTATGGAGGAGATGTAAATGAGTTTTTTTGAACCAGGCTTTAACTTTATGAGACTTCCTGATGAACTTGCAACTTATGAGAACTCATATTTTGTACTTTTATCATCAGCTTATGATGGTACAACCTCTTATGTTCCGGGAACAAGAAAAGGACCTATGGCAATTATTGAAGCTTCGAAAAATATTGAATGGTATGATATGGAAATTGACAAAAATGCCAGCGAGCTCGGAATTTACACTTCACCGCAGATTGAAGTTAACACAAGTGGACCTGATTTTAATACTGAAAATGTATATAAAGCAACAGCTTCGCTTATTAACCGTGAAAAATTTGTTATAGGATTAGGTGGAGAACATTCTGTTTCGTGGGGTTATATAAAAGCTCATAAAGAATTGTATGGTGACTTTTCAATTCTTCATTTTGATGCTCATTCTGATGTTAGACTTGAATGGGAAGGTGCTGAACAGTCACATGCCTGTGTAATAAAAAATACGTATAACAATGGATTGAAAAATATTGTTTCGGTTGGTATCAGAAGTATGGATATTGAGGAAAAATATTTTCTTGATAACTCTTCGATAGTTACCATACCAGCCTGGGAAGTTCATCAGAATTTTGAAAAATCAGTGCAGAAAATTGTTGAAAATCTTAAAAATGATAAAGTTTACATAACTTTTGATGTTGATGTTTTTGATATTTCACAACTCTGGGATACAGGAACTCCTGAGCCTGGAGGACTTTTCTGGAATCAGATAATTCATATACTGAAAACAGTTTTTGAAAGTAAAAATGTAATTGGAGCAGATGTTGTAGAGCTGATTGGTAATGAGCCTTCAAATGCTTCAACCATAGCAAAATTAGTTTACAGAATAATGGGGTATAAACTTTGCCAAAAAAATTAGTTGTTATAAGCAGAGAAAAATGTACAGGGTGTGGAATTTGTCAGCTGGCATGTGCCCATGCAAATTTCACCCCTCCATTTGAAACAGCTGTTAGAATAAAAAAATCAATTTTTAATGAAGAAATTCATAATATAAAAATTTGTGTTAACTGTGAAAACCCTAAATGTGTTGAAGCTTGTCCAACCGGTTTTTTAATCAGAAGAGACAGTATGACAGGCGGGGTAAAAATAAACCGTAAAAATGAGTGTATTCAATGCGGGAACTGTTATGAAAGCTGTCTTTATCATTATCTAAAACCTGGTGTAGATAATACTCCGATAGTATGCAGACAGTGTGGAATATGTGCCATAAACTGTCCTAATGGATGCCTTATGATGGTGGACCTTGAAAATGAATAGAGTACTTTTTATAGATGTAACAAAAAAAGAATTTACAATAGCTTCAGTTAATAATAGAAAAAAAGGGTTATATCTTGGATATTATCTTTATACTGAGTATTGTGATAAAAATGATGTTGTGATAAGCAGAGGAGCGCTTTCTGGACTTCTTCCAGGAGTATGTCAGTGTTATGCTGTTTATTATAATCAGTCAATTAATTCAATTAACTATGCTGTAATATCAGGCAACTTAGGTGCTAATCTTCTCTCATTAAATTATGAAAGTGTTGTTATAAGGGGGACACAGGAAGAAAAAACAACTCCCTTTACAATTACTGTTGAAGAAGAAAAAGTATTATTTGATAAAACGCCTGAATTAAAGCTTTATGATTTTCTACAGATGAAAAATATGATTGAATGTCTGAACAGAAAAGATGGAGACGTTTTTCTTTTTACCGGGGACTTTGTTAATTCAAACATTTTTTCTAAGATTTATATTTCATCAAACGAAATTTTTAACGGGTGTGGTCTTGGCAATATTTTTACAAATAAAAGTATAAGACTGATAAGATTTCTTGCCGGAAAACACACAGAAAATTTTGATATAAAAAAAGAATATTTTTCTCTACAGAAGCATTTTAACGCAAAAAATCCAAATGGAGTTTTTTCAAGGTCATGTACAGGATGTCCAAAACACTGTTTTTCTTATGTGATTTCTAAATCAAAACAGAATATCAGATATGTTATTTACAGTGAATATATTAACATAGCAAGACAATATCTTGACACTTCTTTTTCAGCTGAATTTGAAAGACTTTATTATCTTTTTGATATTTTTTCAATTGATTTTATGGGATTTTTACCATTTTTATGGACAATTTGTCAGAGAAGTGACATTTATAATGAGATTGGAATAGATAAAAAAGAAAAACTGGATTTTAAGGATTTTGTAATGATTCTCAAAAATCTCAACATTGATAATAATAATTTTTATATAACACTCAGAAGTGATATTAACAGATTTATAAATGAATATAATATAAGCATAAAAAAAACTGGAATTCACTATATTCCAATAATGCAGACAAAAAAAGAAGAAAGACTTAATGAACTTGATTTTTATCCTTCCTATCTTTTTGATATGAAACTGGATGAACCTGAAAAATTCATTGTTAATAAATCCTTGTACGAGTTTATTGGAATATGTCCGAATAACATTGATATATATGATGAATACTGGGTTTCAAAACTTGGTGAAAAAATAGATTCAAGATTTTCAAGTATTGATGGAATAAAAAAATATGGTGAAGTTCTTACCAGATATAAATATGAAGTTGAAAATAATTATGGCTGCCCGAAAAGAATGCTGGAGGTCAATAATGATTAAAAGGATTTTTAATAAAAAAGGATTTCATACTCTGCTTGAGCCTTTTATAAGCCTTATGGAAAAAGATTTCAGAGTAAAAGACAGCTGGGAACCTCCAGTTGATATATATGAAACAGATGATTTTTACTGTGTTATTGCAGAACTTCCAGGTGTGGCTAAGGAAAATATGAAACTTTACATTGATGGAAGAAAACTTATTATATCAGGAGAAAAAAAAGTGTGTTTTGATGAAAATTCAGTTAAAGGAAAGTTGAATTTTTACAGAATTGAAAGACCACTTGGTTTTTTTAAAAGAGAGATTGTGCTTCCAAGTTATGTTGAAGCTGTAAATAATATGAATGTGAAATATAAAGACGGATTGCTTGAAATTTTTTTAAATAAAACAAAAAAAAGAATAATAAAAGTAGAATGATTATAAGGAGTTTATTATGGCAAAGGTAAAAAATGACAAAATTCAGAATAAAAAGTCCATGTCAGAAGTATTACCTATAGATGATATTGTAATTTTTCCTCAGGTGATTCTGCCTTTTCATCTTACATCTTCCGTTCATATGGATATGATTGACAGAGTGCTTGCCACAAAGGACAGAGCACTGGTTATAGTAA
This sequence comes from Candidatus Muiribacteriota bacterium, assembly GCA_041654635.1. Lineage (GTDB taxonomy): Bacteria > Muiribacteriota > Muiribacteriia > Muiribacteriales > Muiribacteriaceae > JBAZDD01. The sequence goes on along the minus strand of JBAZDD010000003.1, from coordinate 21,946 downwards.
CAAAAAAAAATGAATTGAATGATAAAGAAAAAGATAAAAATTTTTATACAATTGGGACTTATTCTGTAATATTAAAAATGCTAAAACTCCCTGATAATACAATTCAAATACTTGTTCAGGGAATAAACAGAGTAAAAATTGATAAATTCCATTTCAGTCAGCAAAAGATTTCAGCTGAAATATCACCTGTTGAAGAAATCATACCTTCAAATGATGATATTGAAACAGAAGCAATAATGAGTAATTTAAAAAAATTAATTGATGAGCTTATAAAATATGGAAAAAATATTCCTAAAGAATTTGTTAATTATCTTTTTAATATATCAAACCCTTCTCATTTTGCAGACCTTGTATCAACAGTTCTTGAAATTAATTCTCATGAAAGACAGAAGTTGCTTGAAACTTTAAATGTTAAAGAAAGACTGAATCATATTTCAATACTTCTCAATAAAGAAATACAGGTTTCTTCACTTTCACAGAAAATTCAGGATAAAGTAAGTGAAAAATTGAAAAAAAATGAAAAAGATTTTCTTCTTCGAGAACAACTGAAAGCAATTCATAAAGAGCTTGGAGATGTTGATGAACATTCAAAAGATGTTCAGGAATTCAGAAAGAAAATTAAAGCTGCAAAAATGCCAAAAGATGTAGAAAAAGAAGCTATGAGAGAGCTAAGAAGATTTGAAAAAATGCATGCTGACAGTGCAGAAGGTTCTGTTATAAGAACTTATCTTGAATGGTTATGTGAATTACCTTGGAAAATTAAATCAAAAAATAATACAGATATGAATAAAGCTGAAAAAAATCTTGACACAAGTCATTATGGATTGAAAAAAGTAAAAGAAAGAATAATGGAATTTCTTGCAGTACAGAAGTTGAAGAAAAAAATATCAGGACCAATTCTATGCTTTGTAGGACCACCAGGTGTTGGAAAAACCTCTCTCGGGAAAGCGATTGCTGAAGCTACAGGTAAAAAATATGTCAGAATGTCTTTAGGTGGGGTTCATGATGAGGCAGAAATAAGAGGACACAGAAAAACATATATTGGTGCAATGCCTGGAAGAATTATTCAGGGTATTAAACAGGGTGGAACAAATAATCCAGTTTTTGTGCTTGATGAAATCGATAAATTAACCAGCGATTTCAGAGGTGACCCTGCTTCTGCACTTCTTGAGGTATTAGATCCTGAGCAGAATAATACTTTTGTGGATCATTATCTGAATGTACCATTTGATTTATCAGACGTTATGTTTATTGCAACAGCAAATACATTGACAACAATACCAGCCGCACTTAAAGACAGAATTGAAGTAATTCATATTTCAGGTTACACCTACAGTGAAAAAATAAAAATTGTAAGAAAGTTTCTTCTTCCTAAACAGCTTGAATTAAATGGACTTTCAAAAGTAGATTTTAAAGTCAGCGATAAAGTAATTGAATACATAATACAGAATTACACACGTGAGGCAGGGGTTAGAAATATTGACAGAATTTTTGCAAGAATATGCAGAAAAATTGCACTAATTTATGCAAGAGACAGCAAGAAAAATAAATTTATCATAACAAGAAAAAGTGTGCAGAAATTTCTTGGAGCACCTGTTTTTGTTGAAGGTGTTGAATATGAAAAAATGCTTCCCGGAATTGTTCCCGGACTTGCATGGACACAATTTGGCGGCGAAGTGCTTTATATTGAGGCAATAAAACGACCAGGAAAGGGTGGTTTTACTCTTACAGGGCAGCTTGGGGATGTAATGAAAGAGTCAGCCCAGATAGGATATTCTCTTATTAAAAGCATTTTAAGCGATGACAGTAAGAAAAATAAAATAGATTTTTCAAAATATGACATTCATATTCATGTTCCAACAGGGGCTATTCCAAAAGATGGACCGTCTGCCGGAATTACAATGGCAACAGCTATTTATTCCCTGTTTACAGGAAAAGTCATAAAATCAGGATATGCAATGACAGGTGAAGTTTCTCTAACAGGCAGAGTGCTTCCAATAGGTGGTTTGAAGGAAAAATCACTGGCAGCATATAGGGAAGGGTATAGAACCATTGTCATACCTGAGAAAAATTTAAAAGATGTTGAAGATATTCCTGAAGAAATTAAAAAAAATCTGAAATTCAAAGCATTTTCAAATTTTGAACAGATAATAAAAGAGGTGTTTTAATGTATTTACTTGGAGTAAGAGGTGATTTTTCGTCAGCCCATTTTTTAAAAAATTATAATGGGAAATGTTGTAATATTCATGGTCATAACTGGAAAGTTGAGGCTGTTTTTGAAGGTCATACTCTTGACAGCAAAACATATATTTCTGAAGATTTTGGAATACTAAAAAAAATATTAAAAAATATATGTGAAGAGCTTGATCATACAAATTTGAATGAAATAGAATATTTTAAAAAAACAAATCCCAGCGCTGAAAAAATTTCTGAATATATTTTCAGCCAGCTTGAAAAAGAAGTGATTAAAGAAAAAATAAATGCGCAGGTTTATGAAGTAAAAGTATGGGAATCAGATAATACATGGGTATTATTTAAACCATAACTTATAATAGCCGATATATATAGAAACGCGGATGAAACTTAAGAGCCGTAATCAGTAATCGGTAATCCGTAATCCGAAAGAACAAAAATTAAAAGCGCGGATGAAACGGGAGAAGGAGTCAATATGAAAAAAGAGTTATACAATCTCTGTGATGGATGTCTTAGAGAAATTAAATGCAATGACTGTAAAGTTTTTAATTCAAAAGATAAAATGAAAATTTTCAAAAAATTGTTGAGAAACTTCTGATGCTGAAAAAAATCTTAATTATATTTATGGCAGCAGGTTTATTCATGGGAGCTTTCGACTTGATGTTTTCAGATTCACGCAGAAAAACAGAAAGTATTAGTAATAGCTCATCACCTTTAATCGTTATTAACCCTGAAACTGATATTGGAGTTATTGAAATCAACGGAGCAATTTCATTCAGCACATCAGGAATGTTTGAGCGAGATTCTGTAGCTTCAAAAGCTATAAAAGATATAAAATATTTTACTAATTCAAAGGTAAAAGCATTAATTATCAGAATTAATTCACCAGGCGGAACACCAAGCTCTGTCCAGGAAATATGTTATCAACTTGAAAAATTTAAAGAAAAGGATAAAAATAGAAAAATCGTAATATCGGTTAAAGAAATGGCAGCCTCAGGTGGTTATTATATAGCAGCTTATGGAGATAAAATTGTTGCAAATCCAGCTTCAATACTCGGAAGTATTGGTGTAATAATGACAATGCCTAATTTTACAGGTTTGTTTGAAAAACTCGGAATAAGATATAACGTGGTAAAAAGTGGAAAATACAAAGATATAGGAAATATTGCCCGTGACATGGAAGAAGAAGAAAAAGAACTTTTACAGTCAAGCGTTGATGATATATATCTTCAGTTTGTTGAAGCAGTATCAGCAGGAAGAAATCTTTCCAGAGAAAAAGTTGTGCAATATGCAGATGGTCGAATGTTTACAGGAAGACAGGCTGTTGAACTTGATTTTGCTGATTATGTTGGAGATATGGATAAAGCTGTTGAAGTTATAAAAGAACTGACTGGAATAAAAAAGAATCATAAACTTATATATCCAACAATGAAAAATAATTTCTGGGAAATTTTAAATGAATTATCTTATTAATGACATTAATGATTTTTTTGATAATATTAAACTTTATCTTGGTAAAAAAATCTTTTTTGCTAAAGATAAAACTGCTGATATTGTAATGATTGCAGGAATATTAAATATTGCATTATTTTTTGCTTTACTTAAACCATGGGGAAATCTTTTAACGGTTGGAGTGAATGCTATTTTTACAGCTATATTATTTTTTCTTTTCTGCTGGATAATAATACCTCTTATTGATTTTACCGCATTCAAACTTTTCGGAAAAACTTCAATTTCAAATATATTGAGCTTGTCAAAATATATTTTTACCCCATTTTTAATACTTGTAACAGGTTCATATCTTTTTAATTCACCCGGATTAAAAATGCTTTTTTTCATTTTTTTATGTTTGATGGCATTTGCAGTTTTTACGAAAATACTTGGAATATGTTATAGAAAAGAGGGGATAGAAATTTTCTTTTTTTTAATATCTTTTTTTGCTTTTTACAGTATTATGCTTGTGCTTTCTCTGTTTTTCTTTTCTCTGGCACTTGTTAGTTAACATTGCTCGGAAAGTTTCAATCTCCTTTTTTGAAAACTCAGAATTCGAGTCAAAATACATACCGGTAGCAACAGAACCAGGTGTCGGGGTGAAATCCTGAATCTGAAAAGGAATAAATCCAATCAGATTTAAAAGTTTATTTCTCAAATTTTTTGTATTTTCGACCGTAGCTCCCGGAAATGCAGAAATTAAGTATGGAACAATTAAAATATTTTTATTATATCTTTTTGATAACATTTTAAAATTTTTTACAAATTTTTCAAAAGTAGGAAATCCGGGTTTATGCATTTTTTTTAAAATAACACTTTCTGAATGTTCAGGAGCAACTTTGATTCTTCCTGATATTAAAGAATTTTTCAATAAATAATCAAGTAATTTTATTGATAAAATATCATGTCTTAATCCAGAAGCAATATTAATTTTAATGTTTTTTTCTTTAAGAGATTGTAGAAGTTGAATGTAATAATTTTCATCAAAATCCAGCTCTGGACATATAGAAGGAAATAAACATGAAATTTTTCTGCATATTTTCCCCTGCTGTTTACATTTAAAACCATACATGTTCGCAGAAGGAGCCTGAAGATCAGAAATAGATTTTAATTTTCTTTTTTTAACTTCTTTTAAAATATTATTAACAGACCTTGAGGAAATATTTTTTCCCTGAAGAAGACCAATTGAACAGAAAGAACATCCACCACCACAACCACGGTGACTGATAACAGTATTTTTAACAGCCTCATAACTTGGAAGTGTTGAGTTTGGCAATTCAGGAACAGGTTTATAAGTAAATGGCAGTGAGTAAATTCTGTCGATTTCTTCAAAGTTAAGTGGAGCTGATGGTGGATTACTTATTACAGTATGTTTTAACTGTTTCTGAATCAAACATTTTTTTTCAAGAAAATGTGTATGAGAAAGAATTAATTTTGATGTTTTTTCAAGTGAAGCTTGTTTATTTGATAAAGTTTCAAAATCTGGAAGAAATAAGTAATTTTCATTTTCTGAAGAAGGATTTTCCACTCTGTAACATATTCCGGGAAGTTTTTTAATTTTTTCAAATTTCTTTTTTTTGAGAAGCAGCACAAATGAAGAAAGTGATTTTTCAGCCATTCCGTAAAAAATGTAATTTATTCCACAGTTTTCAAGTATTGAAGGTTTAATTTTTTTATCAAAGAAATCATAATGGGCAAATTTTCTGAGAGTAGCTTCCACTCCCCCGGCGATAATAACACTTTCGGGGAAAAAATTTCTGAGTGCATTAGCATAGGTTATCACAGCATTTTTTACCCGGTTTTTTCCCTTTCCACCAGGGGAATAAACATCATTAACTCTTCTTACTTTATTTACAGTATATAAGTTGAGAGTAGAATCGAGAGAACCTGATGTAATACCAAAAAATAATTTTGGTTGAGGCAGGTTTTTTAATTCAGAAAAATTTGATTCCGGGTCAGGTTGACTTACAATCCATACACTGAGAGAAAGGCTTTCGAGCAGACGTGCAATTATTGCAATACCAAAAGAAGGATGATCAACATAATAATCACCTGTTAATAAAATTACATCCGGGCTATTCTGGCTTAATTTAATCAGCATTTTGATATAATACTTGAATAAATTCATAAAGTAAATAGAAGCACGGGGTCTGCGCAGTAAAAATTTACCGCAGGTAAATTTGGACGGCCTGACCCATTATAGAAACGCGGATAAACCACGAATGAATCTTTAAAGCAAAGAACAAAAACAATTAAAGTTAACTTAAAGTTTTGATTTAATTTTAATAAAAAAAAATATCGTTAGAAATCTTTAATTAAAGCCATTTTTAAAAAAATATTAAAAAAAAGTTAAAGTTAAAATTTAATTTTACCGAAAATAGGTTAACAACACATGGAGGTGTTAGTTTATGGATAGGGAAATCCTTTATACTATTGGTGATATTGCAAATTTATTAGAAATCAATGCTTCAAAAATCAGATTCTGGATGAAACAGTTTCCAGAATATCTTTCCTGTGTTCGCACAAATGGTGGACAGAGAAGATTCACTTATTCAGACTATTGTAAAATCAAAACAGTCAAAACACTTGTTGAAGAGCAGAAACTTACTCTTGATGGTGTTAAAAACCAACTAATTTTAGAAAAATCCAGAAAAGAAAAATTCAAAATGATTGTTAATTCAGTTATTGGTGAGTTACGTAATGGGACTACCAATCCTGATATTCTGGTGGATAAGCTTTTGAATAGTTATTTGTAGGAACGTAAACGTATATGAAACGCTTAAGGAACGGGAATAAAACGCGAATAAGTCGCGGATGAAACGTGAATAAACCGGGGTCTGTGCAGTAAAATTTGCTGAAAGTAAAATTGGACGGTCTGACCCCCTTATGAAACACAATTAAATAGTAATATATTGAAGTACACTAACGGATTACTGTGTGGGTTCTCAAGGAGGAGGATTTATGGATTTTGGAATAATTAATAATAATGTATCTGCAATCAATTCTTTAAGAAGGCTGAAAACAACAAACTCAGGCATGGATCAGAATTTTCAGCGATTATCATCTGGACTCAGGATCAACAAGGCGGCCGATGATGCTGCTGGATTGGCGGTATCTGAAAAAATGAGAGCACAGATTAATGGTCTTGACCAGGCCGGGCTGAATACTCAGAATGCAATCTCAATGGTACAGACTGCTGAAGGAGTAATGGATACAATGCATGCAATTTTGCAGAGAATGCGTGTGTTATCTGTACAGGCTGCTTCTGATAATTATACTAACGAAGATAGACTTAAACTTCAGCTGGAGATTGCCCAGCTTATAGATGAAGTTGACAGAATTGCAGAATACACTGAGTTTAACACTAAAAAACTTCTGAATGGCTCAACACTTGGTCGTGCTAATACTTCTAACAGAACAATTTTAACAGCCTCTGTAACAGGGGAAGTTATGAATGCAGATTATTCCATTACAATCCTTGATGCAGGTTCAGCATGTAACATACATGGAAACAGAAACATTGTAAGCTCTGACCCCTCCTCAGTAGCTACTTTGCAGGATGCAGGAATATATGGAGATAAGGAACTTCATATAAAAGTAGATAATAAAACCACAGTAATCAGGGTCAATGAAAATGATACATTGACAAATTTAATTAATAAAATAAATCGTTCTAACGCAGGAGTTATGGCAGGTCTCGATCAGGAAGGAAATGACATAACTTTGACTTCAATTCATTCAGGACCAAAATTTAATATATCCTTTGGTGATGATCCTGATGGTGTTGCACTGGGATTAGGTTTTTATGTTGGAGGTATTGAATTATCCAGAACAACTTCCCTTATGGCATATAACAGTGCGGGAACAGCTTTGAACAGAAGAGTATTTACAACAGGAACACATACAATAATTTCTATAACCAACATTACCAGACAGGAGATTTTTAAAACAATTCCCGGTATGACAAATGATGCCGGAGGATATGGAAGAAGTTTAGGAGTGTTTGTTTCAACAAGCAGAATTTTTACAGATAAAGAATTTTCAAATCCAATAAACACATACGATCCGACAGATGTTACAAGACCGTTGTGGCCTGAAGTAAACGGAGTCCTTACCCAGGTTGACCTGACACGATCCAAGTTGTTAAAGGGTTTTAACATATATATTGATGGTCAGGTTGATTATGGAACTATGAGACAGAATGGTGATGTATTACAGAATAACTTTACCGATTACTGGCCGAATGACCCCCAGGCACTTAATTATTACAGGGTAGCAGTTCCGGGTGAAAGAGAGCTTCCTTTTGCAGATTATTCAAGTCTCACTACAGTTAAACTATCTGTAAGAGATACCAGGCAGGTTTATCACATAGGGGCAAATGAAGGTCAGACAATGGTTGTTGACTTCCCGAATCTTTCAGCAGAAAGTCTGGGTCTTACAACAAATCTTCGCTCTGAAGGTGGAGTGTATAATGGGAAAGATCCTCTGCTGGATGGTTCAGAGGCACCTGACTTTAGAATGCACTTATCGATAAGAACACAGAAAGATGCTGAAAAATCAATAACAGTAATAGATGATGCAATTTCAAATGTTTCATATCATCGTTCAAAATTAGGTGCATATCAGAATTCTTTAGAAAAAACAGTGGATTATCTTGGAATAGCACATGAAAATCAGGTTGCATCTGAATCGCGAATAAGAGATGTTGATATGGCAAAAGAAATGTCAATACTGACAAAAAATCAGATTTTAATTCAAAGTGGAACTGCAATGCTCGGTCAGGCAAATCAGAGACCTCAGCAGGTGCTTCAACTTTTACGATAAGTATGATAACAGGAAAATAAGCTTATCATCAATGCTGAACCGGATTTTCTCATGTTGCCAGATGACAAGCTTATTGTTCTGGGGTCGCTTGAGCAACTCAAAAAACTTTCTATTTTAGGGGATAATTCTTAAAAAAGAAATCAAGAACCATTTTTTTAGCTTCCTCAATTGGTTGAAAAATTGTGCATCCGGAAGCCAGTTTGTGTCCCCCGCCCCCAAAATGTTTAGCTATTATACTTACATCATGAGGATTTCTTGAACGGTATTCAACTATTGTTTCAGATGGGTTAACTTCAATAAAATAAAAAGAAGCTTCCACATGAGAAATGTTGTTTAAAAAACCAATAACACCAGTTCCCCATATTTCTCTGAAATTATTGAATTTATATCTTCTCTGTTTTTCCTGAGTAATAAGACACCATCCAACCTGTTTATTGTAGCTGAATTCGGCATCTTTGACAGTTTCAGCGTGAAACATGAGTTCATCAATTGTCCTGTTCTGTAAAAGTTTTGAAATAAGCTGATTATGGTCGGCTCCAAATCTTATAAGTTCAGCCGCAGCATCAAAAGTTGAATCTGTTACATTCTGATTTCTGAAAAATGCAGTGTCTGTAAAAATTCCTGTTAGCAGAGCATCTGCTATTAATGGTGTTAATGGAAGATATCCAACTTTAGAAAGTTTAAGAATAATTTCACAGGCTGAAGATGATTCTGGAAGAACAAGATTGACATCTCCAAAGCTTTCATTAGTTTTATGATGATCGATATTAATTATTACATTTGAGGATTCTATTATCTTTTTTGTAAGGTAAGAGCGTTCAACATTACTGGAATCTATTGTAATAACAATATCAGTGTTTTTGATTATACTTTCATCCTCAATAATAATATCTTCGTTTGTAATAAGAAATTTAAAACTGTCAGGAATTTCTTCCGGAAGATATATTGCTGACTTTTTATTAAGCAGTTTAATTATTCTATGTAAACCAAGTGAAGAACCCAGGGCATCACCGTCCACTCTTTTGTGAGGAACAATTAAAAAATTTGTTCCTGTTCTGATAAATTTTACAACCTGAGCAAATGTATCCATTATATAATCATTCTCCTTTAAGTGCTTTGTTTACCATGTTATGAATTTCTTTGATATATACTGATGCATCTTTTTTTTCTATAAAAGCTTTTTCAAGAATATCACCGATTTCCTGTCTGCTCTGATACCATCTGCCGGATTTAGGTTCATAGTCTGCATAAGGAAGCTGATCAAGAGCGGCTTTTAAAAATTCATCAGTTTTCAGATGATTTATCATAATTTCAGTTTCTAAAGCAGATTTTCTGACAGGCATGTAATTTGTTTTAATGCTCCAGTGAGCAGTCTGTTCAGGTTGAGTAAACCAGTCAATAAATTTCCATGCAGCTTCCTGTTGTTCTTCTGAACAGTTGCGTGGATTATTATTGAAAATAACAACATTAGTACCTGAAATAATAGAAGCTTTTTTCTTTGCACTTGGAAGAGGTGCAGCGGTCCAGTTAAATGTAATGTCATTCATATATGCTTTTGAAACGCTTGAGCTTACAATAAGTCCTACTTTTTTTGCTGCAAATTCAGTCTGATGATCGTAACCCTGAGTTAAAAAACCGTAATCGTTTTTAATTACATCCATAAGAAAGTTTAAACTTTTAACTCCTGCTTCAGAATCAAAATATGCTTCAGTTTCTTCAGGGTTTGTAAGTTTTCCACCATTCTGCAAAATAAGACAGAAAAAATTCCACGCATCTTTGGCTGAAAAAGCTGTTCCTTTATATTTAGTTGACAGTTTTTTATATGCTTCCATGAGTTCGACATGTGTTTCGGGGATTTTTTCTATTCCAACTTCTTTAAGCATGTCAAGATTTACATACATAACAGGCATTGATTTATTAAATGGGTAGGAATAAATTACATTATCAAATGTGTTACTTAAAATCATAGGTTCATAAAAGTCTTTAATATTTACATTGTGTTTCTCAATAAAATATTCAAGCGGAGTTAAAATTTCACCTTCAATAAAATTATGGGTCCAGTTTTCGTAAGCCTGGGACATTGTAGGTGTACCATTGACCATTGAAGATGCCATAAGTTTCTGGGCGAGAGTTCCGTAATTACCCATAAACTCTGATTTTATGAAAATTTCAGGATTCTGTTCATTGAAGTCTTCTATCATATCATTTAAGACATCACCTAAAGTGCCACCCATTGCATGCCAGAATACAACAACAGTTTTTCCTTCATGTTCATTTTCGCCACAACCTGTTGTAAAAAGTGAAAAACATAAAGCCAGAATAATAACGATTCCCATAATCAATTTTTTCATAAAAACTCCTTAAATTTGTTATTGTTCACCATTTTTACTTCAATCTAAATTTTTTGCTTTTAGGATTCACTCGCGGTTTATTACCGTTTTATCCGCGTTTTAAATCAATCAGTCTTTCATTCCTGTTGTTGCTATACCCTGAATGAATCTTTTCTGAACAAAAAAATAACCTGCTATCAGAGGTATTGTACAGAAAGTTGAAGCTGCCATAAGTGGACCCCAGTTAGTGCCTTCAGCCTGCATATATTGAGCAAGTCCAACCTGAATTACTCGAAGTTCGGGGCTGCTTGTTACAATAAGAGGCCAGATAAAAGAGTTCCAGCTTCCTAAGAAAGTAAACATGCCTGCTGTAAGAAGTGGAGGAACTGACAAAGGAAGCAGTATTTTATAATAAAATTTTATTTTCGAAGCTCCATCAATAGTTGCTGCTTCAAATAATTCTTTAGGTATTGACATAAAAAACTGTCTTAATAGAAAAATACTGAAAGCAGAGCATATCCATGGAATTATCAAGGCAAAATATGTATCGAGAATTCTTAGTTTGTGTAGAATTATATAGTCAGGCACAAGAAGAGCCTGCTGAGGAATCATCATGGTTGCAAGCAAAAGCATGAAAATTCTATCTTTCCATGGAAAGTTGAAAAATGCAAAAGCATATGCTGCAAGTGATGATAAAAAAAGCTGACCTAAAGTAGTAATACCGGCAACAAAAATTGTGTTTGAAAAATATCTTGCAAAATTTACATTAGGATTTTTCCATGCATGGGTATAATTTCGCCAGTGAAGTGAATCAGGTAATAATTTGGTTGGGTAGGTTAATATTTCTGAAGGAGTTTTAAAAGATGTTGAAATCATCCAGAAAAATGGGAATAACATTGAAACAGCACCGGCAATGAGCAATGTGTGAATAATTATTTTCATAATATTTTCTTTTGTATTTTTTGATTTGAACATAATTAATTATCTCCTTTAATTTGCATAATGAACTTTTTTTTCAGCAACTTTTCTCTGAATAATAGTCATAATAAGAATAATGATAAATAATACAAATGCAATCGCAGATGAAGAACCCATGTCAAATTTCTGGAATGCTTTATCGTAAAGGTGATAAACAATAACTGATGTTGATTTGTTTGGACCACCTTGAGTCATCATATAAACCTGAGCAAATACCTGAAATGAAGAGATTGTTGACATAATAAGCACAAAAAAAGTTACAGGAGAAATCATAGGAACTGTAATGTGACGGAATTTATGCCATAATCCAGCCCCGTCAATGTCAGCAGATTCATATAAATGTTTTGGAATCCCCTGAAGACCTGCAAGAAATATTATAATATTATAACCAAGACCTTTCCAAATACTCATTAAAATAATAGAAAACATTGCAAATTTTGGGTCACCTAACCAGTCTATTCTGGCCATTCCAAAATATTCAAGCCATGAGTTGAACAGTCCATACTGATTGTGAAATAGCCATTTCCACACAATTGCCACAGCGTTAATCGATGTTATGACTGGAAGAAAATAAATTGTTCGGTAAATACTCAAACCTTTGATTTTTGAATTTAGAAGCATTGCAATACATAAACTCAGGATAATTGTTGTTGGTACTGTTCCTATAACATAATAAGTTGTGTTTTTTAAAGAGTTCCAGAAGTCAGGATCTTGGAAAAGAATACGATAGTTTTGAAACCCCACAAAAACCTCTCTGCCAAACCTTCCTTGAAAAAAACTTACATAAAATGCATAGAAAACAGGTATGAAATGAAAGGTAAGAATTATCAGCGCTCCTGGAAATATATAAAGTAATGCGTGTAAAAAAAGACTGGTTTTGTTTTTCATTATATTGCCTCCCGAAAATGCACTTAAAATTTATTGTATTAATTATTATTAATGATTCCGCATAAAATCAATTAGATATTCTACAAAATTTTCTGTTGTATGTAAAACATTATGATAATTATTTGAATAATATCTACTTTCCCGGTAGCTGTAATCTGTAAAAACTGAAAAACCTGCAAGCATGGTTTTTTTATCGGAGCTCACTGTAATTATTGGATATGGTGGTTTCTTTATATCAGTAGGACCGTCTGAAAATGAAGTTGAAGACGAATAAAGTTTAATAAAGTCTGATTTTTTAATATTTTCAATAGAACATGTTGAAAAGACTATTGATGAGAATTCTTCGGTATGTGCTAAAAACGTCCATGCTCTTCCTCTTATTGAGTTTGCTGAATCAAGAATCTGATTGTTTGAAAACTTCATCTGAGTATTTGTGAGAAGTTTTACAAGTTCATTAATATATGGTTTGTCAAGTGAATTAAATCTTGAATATGAAACAAATATTTTTTTTAGGTCTGGAAATTTTCTTAAAATATTTAGCTCACTGTCAGAGTATTTCAGTCCAGGTTCGCATATTAAAATAAAGTCAGAGTTTTTAATTAAATTTTCGGTCAGAGGTTCTGTATTAAAATAAGGTGTAAATCCCGATTTTGAAAGTCTCTCTGCAAAAGCAAGAAAGTTATCAGCCCCATAATTTGCTTTAGAAATATCTATAATAAATCCATTTTTTTCAGGGATTTTATTCCATGGAATTATATGCTCAAATTGAATAAACTCTTTTTCACTAAGATAACAGAAAATATTCAATCCAAATTGTTTGAAATCAAACATAATAGAGTTAAATACATTGTGAAGAATTTCACCATCTTTAGCTTCGCCATCATCAAAAACAGCAGAATCACCAATTGCGATAACCTTTCCCTTACCATAAGAAGTAACCACTCCGAATGGAGCACCTGACTTACTCCATATAAAAGGGGTTACTTTTTCAGAATTAAGAACATTGATTGTACTTGCAGCAAAAGCTGCTATTTTTTTAATATTTTGAGTTAATGGATGGTTTTTCGTTATAAGTGGAACATCTGTAAAACTGTCGTTGTTGAACATAAAACCAAAATGATATGAAAATTGATTAAATGTTTTTACAGAATCAAACCCGTTTCCGTTTCTGTCAGCACCAGAATGATTACCTATCAGAAATAGACTTCCTCCATTTCTGACAAAATTAAGAATATTGATGATTTCAGATGAGTTAAACTCGTTATTTGGTTCTGGGATAACAAGAATATCTACAATTTCATTATTAACTTCTGTCAGAAGCAAACGATTTTTTATGACATTAAATCCTTTTCTGTCAAGCAAATCTGATAATTCAGAATACGCTCCAGAAACAGTCCAGTCACTATTGCCGGCATCCTGAGCGTGCAGGTTGTCAAAATAAACATTGGTAGAATAACATTTGATAAATAAAATAAAAATCATAAACAATGGCAAAATAATTTTTTTCATGTAAACATCCTTTAATAATTTGTGTTTTTTTATTCGTTTATTATATTAAAGAAATTTCTAATATACAAATCATCTTTATTATAGTTTTCATTAAAATGTATTTTAATTTCATTTTTATTTTTTATAATTGAAAAAACAGGAATACTGAAATCGGAGCGATTATTTAAAGTAAAGTAACCGCTGAAATTTTCTGTGTTTTTAATAAAGTTGAATATATTATAATTATCTTGAGAAATTTCAGTTTTGAAATTTGATTCATAACATACTGAAATAATTTTTGTGTTCCCATTAAAAAAAACTGAAATGTGTGATTCTTTAAAGTAATGTGTTATTTTTTTATATAATGTTTCAAAACTGAACTGTTTTTTTACAAGAAAAGTATTTTTTTCACAAGGTTTAATATCTACTTTCTCATTACTATTAAAAGTATTTTGATTTTCTGTGACACATTGCTTTTTTAAATCTTCTATAATTCGGGCAATTTTAACATTAGCTCTGAATAAAATTTCAGGTTCAAAACATTCTTTATGATATGTATTAACAATTACTGTAATATTATTCTTTATTCTGTCAAACACAATTACTTCAGTTGGTATGAAACATATTGAAGCATGACAAAATTTCTGACATGCAAAGCCACAGTAAAAAGGAATTTCGTTGTCAAGATGTTTTTCATCGTTAAATTTTAATATTGAGAGAATATCATCAAACATTTTTTTAAATTCAATTTTTGAAGAATTAATATCAAAAAATTCATTTGCAATCTGAAGACGAGTAAAATCTGATTCTTTATTAATTGTAATATAAGGATTTCTGCCTATTATCGTGTATCTTGAGTCAATTTTATCTGAATTACTTAAAAATAAAAAAGCCGGAGAATAACCCGTTAATAATTTATAAAAAGTTTCTTCTGGGTTACAGAGTTGATTAAGCTGCGTATATACCGGATAAATTTCCATTATTACCTGTCTTTATACTTTTAATTTAATACCTTGTAACATATTAACATGTACTATATTATAATTTATGTAAAAAAAAGTAAAGAGAGGAAAAAAATATGGCAGAGAAAACTCTTGTAATACTAAAACCAGATGCTGTTTTCAGAGGATTATCAGGTAATTTAATTTCCAGATTTGAAAATGCAGGTTTTAAAATTTGTGCTGCAAAGTTTATAAAAGTAAGTTTTGAAATGGCTGAAAGACATTATGAGGAACATAAAGGAAGAGATTATTACAATAGATTAATGAATTTTATTCAATCAGGTCCGGTTTTTGCTTTGGTGTTAGAAGGTCCTGATGTTATTTTGAAAATAAGAAAAATGACCGGAGCAACAGTCAGTGTTGATAGAGTTCCCGGTACAATTAGAGGAGACTATTCAATTAATAATCTATTTAATCTGATTCATTCATCAGACTCTGCTGAAAATGCAGAAAGAGAGATAAATATATTTTTTACTCAAAATGAAATTATTGATTATGAAACAGCCTCAGACAGATACTGGTTTTTTGAGGAATAATTTGAAGAGTGTAGAAAAATACCACTATTTTTATACCTCAATACAGTTAAAAAAGCAATTGGTATATTAATTGCATTGATTGTTAGTAAAAAAAATTGTGAGGAATATATTTATGGATAAAAAAATTTTTGAAAAAATTGAAAAATTTGTAAAAGATGAAAACAATATTTCAAAAGCAGTTGATCATATTTCAAAAAACGAAAAATTTGAAAAAGAAGAAAAAAATGAATTGATTAAACATATTCAAGGTTATATCAATAATATTGAATTTAATCAGGAATTTATTGACAATTATTGCACCTCAAAAACAATTGAAGTTGAAAAATTTATTAAAGAATGGGATAAAAACAGAAAATCGTTTTTAGAAGACATTATTACTGATCAGGTTAATTTTTTTTCAGAAATAAAAAGACAGCAGCAGTATTTTTTGAATGTTGAAAAAGAGGTAAAAGAGTTAAGAGAGTTTAAAGAAAAAGCAGAACAGACAATACGAGATTATGCTGAAATGTGTGCCAGATTAAAAAAAGATTATGAAAATTTATCAAAAAGAACAGAAAAAGAAAAAGCAGAAATGGTTGAAAACGCTTCTGCCGGAATATGTAATTCAATTATTCAGATTGTAGATAATTTTCAGCACGCTTTAGAAAATATAAAAAAAACTGAAAACCCATCTATTGATAAAGATACAGTAATTTCAGGTCTGGAGCTGGTTGAAAAAAAAATAGTGAGTATTCTTTCAAAAGAAGGTGTAGAACCTATTGTTTGTTTAAATCAAAAATTTGACCATAATTTTCATGAAGCTCTTTCTGTTGAAGAAAACAGTGAAGTTGAAGATGAAATAATTCTTGAAGAATTCAGAAAAGGTTATAAGTTTAAAGAAAAAGTTTTAAGACCTGCCCTTGTTAAGGTTGCTAAAAATGAGAGTAATGAAAATGGACAGAATAAGGAAGAAAAGGATAAATAACTCAAAATTTATTTAGGAGGATTATATGGCTAAAATTTTAGGAATTGATTTGGGAACAACAAACTCATGTATGGCATTGGTTGAAGGCGGCGAGCCAAAGGTAATAACTAATGCTGAAGGAAACAGAACAACTCCATCTATTGTTGCTTTTACAAAAGATGGTGAAAGAATTGTAGGATTGCCTGCCAAAAGACAGGCGGTTGTAAATCCTGGGAAAACAGTTCGTTCTATCAAAAGACATATGGGCGAAGAATACTCAACAAAAATTGATGACAGAAATTATACTCCTCAGGAAATTTCTGCTATGACTCTTCAAAAGCTGAAAGCTGATGCTGAATCTTATCTTGGCGAAAAAATCGAGAAAGCTGTTATCACAGTTCCAGCTTATTTTAATGATGCACAGAGAAAGGCAACAAAAGATGCTGGTAAAATAGCCGGTCTGGATGTTGTAAGAATAATTAATGAACCTACAGCAGCTGCACTTGCTTATGGACTTGATAAAAAAGGTGAAGAAAAAATAGTTGTATATGATCTTGGTGGTGGAACTTTTGATATTACCTGTCTGGAAATTGGAGAAGGTGTGTTTGAGGTTAAGGCTACTAATGGTGATACAAGACTTGGTGGTGATGATTTTGACCAGGCTGTAATTGATTATCTTGTTGGTGAATTTAAAAAAGAAAATGGATTTGATCTTAATAAAGATCCTAAAGCTATGCAGCGTCTTAAAGACGAAGCAGAAAAAGCAAAAATTGAACTTTCTTCAACAATGCAGACAAATATCAATATTCCATATATCACAGCAGTTGACGGAGACCCTAAACATCTTGATATAACTCTATCCAGAGCAAAACTTGAAAGTCTTACTGCAAACCTTGTCGAAAGAACAAGAGTACCAATGGAGACTGCAATTAAAGATTCAGGATGGAATATTTCTGAGATAGACGAAGTTATTCTAGTTGGTGGTCAGACAAGAATGCCTTCTGTTCAGAATATGGTTAAAAACTTTTTTGGAAAAGAACCTCACAAAGGAATAAATCCTGACGAATGTGTTGCAATTGGTGCAGCAATTCAGGGTGCAGTTCTTGCAGGTGATATTAAAGATGTTCTGCTTCTTGATGTTATTCCAATATCTTTAGGTATAGAAACTCTTGGTGGAGTTTTTACTAAAATTATTGAAAAAAATACAACCATACCTACAAAAAAAAGTAACGTATTCTCAACTGCCGAAGACAATCAGCCAGCTGTATCAATTCATGTTTTACAGGGAGAAAGAGAATTAGCTGCTTATAATAAAACTCTTGCTAAATTTGACCTTGTTGGAATTCCACCTGCCCCAAGAGGCATGCCGCAGGTTGAAGTTTCATTTGATATTGATGCAAATGGTATTTTGAATGTTTCTGCAAAAGACAAAGGAACAGGCAAGGAACAGAAAATAAGAGTTAATGTATCAGATGGACTTTCAGATGATGAAATTAACAGAATGGTAAATGAAGCTAAACAGTATGAAGAAGAAGACAGAAAAAGAAAACAGGAAATAGAAGAAAGAAACGAAGCTGATCAGCTCGCTTATACAACTGAAAAAAGTTTAAAAGAATATGGTGATAAAGTTTCTGAAGATGATAGGAAAAATATTGAAAGTGCATTGACGGAACTGAAAACAGCTATAGAGTCCAATAATTTTCAACAGATTAAAGAGAAAAAAGAAGCTCTTATGAAAGCTTCTCATAAACTTGCAGAACAGATGTATGCAGGTGCTAATCCTCAGGGACAGCCAGGTGCAGCCGATATGGGACAGCAGCAAGGTGGATCTCAGAATAATGATAACAGTTCTAATAAACAGGATGAAAAAATTGTTGATGCTGAAGTCGAAAAATAATTAAAATGTCAGGCTCAGATTTTTCTGAGCCTGACTCTACCTACTTTGAATATTTTAAACTATAATAAAATGTAAAATATATATAAATTGAGGTAAAAACCATGTCTAAAAAAGATTATTATGAAGTGCTGGGACTTGCAAAAGGAGCAGCACCAGATGAAATAAAAAAAACATTCAGAAGACTTGCGAGAAAATATCATCCAGATGTTAATCCTGGCAATAAAGAAGCGGAAGAAAAATTTAAAGAAATAAATGAAGCTTATGAAATTCTTTCAGATCCTAAAAAGAAAGAGCAGTATGACAGATTCGGTCATGTAGGTGATGGAATGAACGGGTTTGATTTTTCAAACTTCGGATTTGGCGGATTTGAAGAAGGTGGACTTGGAGATATTTTTGATGCCTTTTTTGGTGATGGTTTTGGGAGTTCCTCAAGAAGAAGAAATTCTGCTGTAAGAGGTAGAGATATAAGAACAGAAATAGTTCTTGATTTTGAAGAAGCTATTTTTGGAAAAGAAATAAATCTTACTATACCAAAAGATTCACATTGTGCCTCATGTAAAGGAACAGGTGCTAAAGACGGCACTAAATTAAAAGTTTGTCCACAGTGTAATGGAAAAGGTAAAGTAATGCGTTCTCAGGGCTTTTTCAGTGTAAGTACTCCATGTCAGACATGCGGTGGTCAGGGAAAAATAATTGAAGAAGTATGTAAAGAATGTAAAGGAAGAGGGGCTATTGAGAAAAAAGAAAAGTTAAAAGTTAGAATACCTGCTGGTATTGATAATGGTCAGAAAGTCAGGGTTAAAAATGGTGGAGATGATGGAATTAATGGTGGACCAGCAGGGGATTTAATTATTTTTGTCAGAGTTAAAGATCACCCGTTTTTTCAGAGAAATGGCTCTGACATATATGTTGATATACCTATAAAGTTTACCACAGCAGTTTTGGGTGGAAAAATTAAAGTGCCGGTATTAAAAAACGGCGAAGTTAACATGACGATTCCTGAAGGAACTCAGCCAGGAAGAATTTTCAGAATTAAAGGTGAAGGGGTGCCTTATAGCGGTAGTTCAAGAGGGGATATGATGGTAAGAGTGGATATTGAAATACCTGTTGGCTTAAATAAGGAACAGAAAAAACTTCTTTCAGAATTTGAAAACACTTTAACCGAAAAAAATCAACCCGGTATGCAGGGATTTTTTCAAAAAGTAAAAAATTTTTTTAAGAGTTGAAATAAAAAAAAATATTTTATATAATTCACATTATGTTTAGAATAACTTATTTAACACTCGTAATCTTATTAATTTCTGGGACAGCGGTCTCAGGTTATAATGGTATCTTTCCAGACAGATCAGGTTTTCTTGTTCCTGGAAATTCATATTTCACTCATGAAAAAACAGATCTGCTTTTTAATATCAGACCATTCAAACAAGGAACAAGCAGTGAATATATTTATGATTTTGGTGTTGTTTTCAGAAATAACAGTCTGATGGAAACTGGCTTTCATAAAAAGTTTTTTTCAAATTATGATGATCCTAATCCTGCATTAATGTTCAAATTTAATATTTTTGACAAATTATACTATAAAAATTATTTACTGGGATTTTATATAGACTTTGAAAGTGGGAATTATAATTCAGCTTATATTATGACTGAAAATATTGGAGTAGGTGTTAATTTTGGCGGTAAAACAGGCGGAAATGCTATTTTTGGTGGATATAACTTTCAGGAGAATAAGCCGGATACATTTTATATATTGCTTAAATATGAACATCATTTAAGCGAAAAAACATTTTTCGGTGTTGATTTTAATGGGGATAACTTTGGTCTGTATATGAAATTTGCTCAGGAAAATTTAAATTTTACAATTGGATACATTGCTGAAAACGATTATGATAAAAAATATAATACAATAGATTTAAATAGAATTACATTTGGAGTACATAGTGAATATTAAAAAAAGAGCTTTTACAATGGTAGAATTAATGATAGTAATCGGAATTATTGGAATGATGGTAGTTATGCTGAGCTGGCAGATTTTAGCCTCAAGAGGACAGAAAAAAGCCGAAATAAGAACTGTTGATCTTTACAATGCAAGAAGAGCTATGCAGAGTGTTGTAGAAGAAATCAGAAATACAACAGGCGTTCAGGCTGTTGGAGAAAAAAATATTGAGTATAGAAGTGGCGATGATAGCGAAATTTACAATATTCTTTTTGATAATGGTGAATTAAAAAAAGTTTATGCAGATAATTTTGAAGAAAAAGTTATTGCAACCTTGGATAACTTTAGTGTAAAATTAGAAGGAGATAATCAGAATGTAATTCATGTTGAACTTTCAGCCGGTGAAGTAAACCTGAAAACAGGTATTTATATAAGAAAAAACTAATAACTAAAAAAAAGAAAGAGGGGGAACAAAAAATTGGCTAATATCAAACGTTGGACCAAATCAGAAGAAGATTTTCTCAAAAAAAACTATTCAAAAATCCCTAATACTGAATTAGCAGACAAATTCGGAGTAACAGTTATTGCAATTCAGCGAAAATTGTCAAGACTGGGATGTATTAGACAGAAACAGAAAAAGTGGAATGCTGCTGAAGAAGATTTTTTAAGAAAAAATTTCATGAAGATGTCAGATGAAGAATTGGCAAGAAGTTTTGACGTTACTGCAATTTCTATAAGAAGAAAACTTCACAGACTCAATCTTTCCCGTCTTCAGGAAAAGAAAAAAATGCAGGATAAAACAAGTTTCAGACAGAAAATCATTAACAGAATTTCTAAAAAACGAAAAATTAGAAAAGAAACCTATGCTGATTTGTATAAAATTTCAAAAGAGTACAAATTATTTGATAAAATATATCACGAAATATGGAAAAAAGAAGGTGTTGTCAAAAAAATCATTACAAATGATTCAAGTGCTTTAAAGTATATGATAGTTGATTTTGAAGATATTGGTGAAAAAAAACTTGTTATGGGTTTACAGGCTTAATTCAAAAAAATAAAAAAGGGTCAGTTAAATGCTGACCCTTTTATCAGCAACCTAAAATTCTTAAATAATCTAAAAAGTCAGTGTTTCTGGATTTGTATTTACACTTATTGTGAATAATCAGAGTGTCAACAATTGTCCAGTCATTATCATTTTTTTTACATTTTGGACAGAACATAGGTCCTCCTTTTAAAAGCAAAGTTTTAACTCTCAAATAATATATCGGATAATTAAGATTAAAAATTAAATATTTTCGGAATTTAATTTTCAATTCTTTAATTTTTTATTCCCAAAATATTGAATTAATGTTGATAAAATGAGCATATTCTGGTAATTTTTATTTATGTTTGATATTGAAAAACAAATTTTTAATAAAACAGGAATAATTTGGTTAAGAAC
>JBAZDD010000002.1:0-30260 GCA_041654635.1 Candidatus Muiribacteriota bacterium | reverse complement strand
GTATGATTTTTTAATATCAAAAACTTCAAATAACAATCATATAATTTTTGCTGATAATTATGCATTTATACCTGGATTTAATAATAGAAAAGAAAAAATTCTACCTGGATATTATTATTTTGAAAACAAAATGCTTGTTTCAAACATTCCACTTAGTGAAAGTTATGCTTATTTCAGAGAATTTGACAACGAAATATCAGCTTATGAACTCGAAAAAATAGATTCTTCTGTAAATTTATCCAGAATTTCAGCAGTTTCAGTTTTAATTTTACTTTTATTGTTGTTCTGGTTTGAAGATAAATGGCTGTATAAAAATAAAGAAATAACTGGATGAATGAGGTAAAGCTTTGAAAAAAATATTAAGATTATTATTGCTTGGGGTTGTAATTGTTTTTTTATTTAATCCTGTGATTAAAATAAATCAGAAAATTAATATTAATGAAAAAACGGCATTTCTGATTGATGTATCATTAAGTATGAAAAATCATTTTGAGCTTATTGAAAAAATTGCTGAAAAATACAGTGATTTTGATGTTTATTTTTTTGGCAAGAATTTTTCTCCAAATAGAGAAAATCTGGATAATAACATAAACTTTACAGATATATATGGAGCTTTAAACGGAATTTCTGCAAAATATGAAAATATTTTTTTAATATCAGACGGGAATCATAATATTGGAAGCACTGAACTTTCGACAGTTTCAAAAATTTATTCATTTGGTCTTGGGAACGAAGAAGAAAAATTTGATATTTTTGTTAAATCAGTTGATTATGAAAAACTTGTGTATAAAAACACTCCAATTACTTTTGATTTTGAAATTGGATTGAATGGTGAAAAAGAAATAAAGGCTTTTTTAAGTTTTGAAAAAGAAACAATCCCGGTGAATCTGACTCAGGGAAATAATAAAATCTCTGTAACAAGGGATTTTGAACAGGGTGGTTATAGTTTCAGAGCAGGAATTGTCCCTTCCAGAAATGAAGCATTTTCAGAAAATAATTATATTGACATAGATTTTAAAGTTACTGAAGAAATACTTAAATGTGGTATTTATTCATATTCACCTGATATAGACAGTGTTTTTATAAATAGAATATTAAAAAATATTGGCAGTACGTCAATTAATATAATAAAAGAAGAATTAAAAGAATTAGATGATGAGTATGATGTTTTATTAAATTTTGGAAATCCTTCTCATAGTATGGAGTTAATAGAAAATTTTGTTAATGATGGAGGATTATATTTTTTCTTTTTTAATCAAAATTCAGATAAAAAGTTAAAGCTTCCTTTTGTAGAGTATCCTGATATTTTCAGAAATGAAAAAACTGGTATAAGAGCGAATAAAAATTTCATTAAAACTCCATTGCTTTCAGTAAGTGAAAATATGGCTGAATCAGAAAAAGTCTGGAATAATATAATTTTTATAGATTATCTGTATTCTTACAGTCAAAAAAATTATTTAAGTAATGATTTTCTTGTTGATATCGACGGCAACAGTTTTCTTTCTGTAATTTCCCGAGGAAAAGGAAATATTGTTCTATTTTTTGGAGGACCATTATACAGATTATCCCTTCAACATATTTTCAGTTTTGAAAATAATAGAAATTTAATGGAGCATGTTATAAAAAATATTATACAACTTTATGGAGCAAGAAATGAGAAAATTAAAATAAGTGAAATTAAAAAGTATTATAAAAAAGGTGAAGAACTTAGACTGAATGTTGCCCCATCAGAAGATGGGAATATAAAAGTTATTCATAATGGAAGAGATTTAGGAAATATATCCGAGTTTTCATTTAATACAGATAACCCGGGTGAGGGAAGGTTTGAGTTTATTCTTTTATCTGGTGGAATTGAAAGAGCAAGAAAAGATTTTATTTATTATGTATATGAAAATTTTTCTGAATTTGAGAAAACAACACTTGATGAAAACCTCTTGAGGAAAATATCAGATTTATCTGATGGTGAATATTTTAATATAAACGAACTTGATATTGTTGTTTCAAAATTAATTGACAAGACATACGAACAGAAAGAAATCAAAATTGTTCATACTCATATTTTTATTCTGTTTTTCCTTATTTTGTTTTCATTTTATATTTATTATATCTGGAAAAATTAAATATCAAATTGCTGATGAAAAAATATTAAACTTGAAAAATTTTTTTTTTTGTATTATACTCATTAAAAAATGGCTAATATAAATTAAAGGGCGATTATTTCGCCCTTTAATTTTACTTGCTTAAAATGGAGGTTATTATGAATGCCCAGATTCTTCAGGCAGTAGAACAGCTGTTAATAGAAAAAGGCATTGATAAATCAGTTGTAATTGATGCAATTAAAGACTCAGTGGTTTTTGCATTGAGAAAAAAATTCAATGATATTGAAAAGTTACGAATTGATTTTGATAAAGAAGATGGTGAAATATCATGTCGTGCGGTTAAAAGAGTTGTCAAAGGAATGGCAAAAAACATCAATGAAATTGGACTTCAGGAAGCAAGAGAACATGATCCCGATATTAAAATTGGTGATACAATGGAAATTGATTTATCTCCTGAAAGTGTTACAAGAATTGCAGCTATGACTGCAAAACAAACCATAGTTCAGAAAATAAAAGATGCTGAAAAAGAAAAAACTTTTAACAGATTTTTTGGAAAAATCAATACTATTGTGGTAGGAAAAATTCAGAAAATAAATACAGATGAAAGTGTACTTGTTGAGCTTGATGATATTGAAGCTGTTTTACAGAAGAAAGACCAGATACCTGGTGAAAAATATAAATCTGCTTCTCTTATCAGATCAATTATATCTGAAGTTAAAAAAACTCCAAAAGGACCACAGGTTTTTTTATCCAGAACATCACCAGAATTCCTGAAACGTCTTTTTGAATCAGAAATACCTGAAATTCAGGATAATATAATAAAAATTAAATCTGTATCAAGAGAACCCGGAAGTCGTTCAAAAATATCTGTTGTATCAAGCAGTGAAAAAATTGATGCAGTCGGAGCCTGTGTTGGTGTTAAAGGTGTGAGAATTCAGCAGGTGGTTAATGAATTAAAAGGTGAAAAAATTGATGTAATAAGGTATAGTGATGATATTAAAAAATATATTACAAATGCACTTGCTCCATCAGAAGTTATATCTATCGATGTAAAGCAGGGTGAAAATACAACAGAAACTGAAGTAGTAGTTCCTGACCATCATCTTTCTCTTGCAATAGGAAAGGAAGGTCAGAATGTAAGACTTGCTGCGAAACTTGTTGGAGCAAGAATTGATATTCTGAGTGAAAGTCAGAAAAAAGCTAAAGTTGAGAAATTACTTGATGAATAAACAAATATAGGGGAGGTCAACAGTGTCTATAAGAATCAGTGAAATTAAAAAAAAGGTGGAGGTAGAATACGACGATATTTTTAACGCATGTGAAGAGTTGAATATTGAACTAAAAAAACGTCATCATTCAACAACGATTGATGAAGAATCGGCTGAAAAAGTATTTGAATATTTTTCTTCCGGTACAAAAAGTGAATCTCCTGACAAATCCCCTGCCAAAAAAAAAGGTAAAAAACCAAAGCTTGTTTCAGACGGTGAAATTATAATAAATGCAAAAATAGAAGATATTAAAAAAAATGAAAAAATAGATGAAGAAGATGATTTAGAAGAAATTGATGAACTTGAAATTATAGAAGAAGAAACAGGTAGAAAATTTTCAAAAGAAGAACGTCACAAAAGAAAAGCAAGAAAATCCAAAACTGAAGATTTTAACGAAGCGGAAATAATCAATAAAATTGATAAAAAAGATAATCAAAGTGCTGAAGCTGTTGAAGAAGTTGAGGAGAAAAGACCAGTTATTGTTCTTGAGGATTATGTTTCTTTAAAAGATTTTTCTGAAAAAATAAATGTTGGTCAGAATGAAATTGTAAAAAAACTTATGATTCTTGGTGTGACAAATGTAGCTCAACCTCTTGATTTTGATGTAGCTGCTCTTATAGCTGAAGATTTTGGGTTTGAAACTGAACATCAGGCTGTTAAAGATGAAAGAGAATACAATATAGCAGCAGATTTAAGGTCCAGACCACCGGTTGTAACAATTATGGGTCATGTTGACCATGGAAAAACCACTCTTCTTGATAACATTCGAAAAACAAATGTCGCTGCAAGAGAATCCGGCGGAATTACTCAGCATATAGGTGCTTATCAGATTACCTGGAATAAACAGAAAATTACATTTATTGACACTCCCGGGCATGAAGCTTTTACTGAAATGAGAGCACAGGGAGCAAACGTAACAGATATAGCAATTATTGTTGTTGCAGCAGATGATGGACTTAAACCTCAGACACTTGAAGCTGTAGATCACGCAAGAGCTGCAAAGGTTCCTATAATTGTTGCTATTAATAAAATTGATAAACCAAATGCAAATCCTGAAAAAGTAAAACAGGAATTGTCAGGAATAGATCTTGCACCTGAAGACTGGGGTGGAAAAACTATTACTGTTGAACTTTCTGCAAAAAATGGAACTAATATTGAAGAACTGCTTGAAATGATTCTTCTTGTTTCAGAAATGGAAGACTTGAAAGCAGAATATGAAGTTCCGGCACAGGGTGTTATTGTAGAATCATTCAAACATAAAGGCAAAGGACCTGTGGCTACTGTAATAATACAAAAAGGTGTGCTTCGTATTGGTGATATTGTTGTTTCGGGGCAGGCTTATGGTAAAGTTAAAGCAATGTTTGATGAATATGGCAAAAAAGTTGAAAGAGCGGAACCTTCAAAACCAGTCGAAATAATGGGGCTTTCAGAAGTTCCAAACGCAGGTGATAAATTCAAAGTTGTTTTAAATGAAAAACTTGCCAGAGAAATAACTAATAAATATATTGAAAAAATGAAACTTCAGGCTTGTGGAAATTCAAAAGTAAAAACTCTTGACGAACTATTAAGTTCAACAGGTGGAGTTGAAAAAAGAAAACTCAATCTTATTATTAAAACTGATGTAAGAGGTACAGGAACCGCAATCAAGGAAAGTATTGAAAAAATTACAGATGAAGAAGTCGATGTTAACATTATTTTATGTGGTGTCGGAATGATATCTGAAACCGATGTTAATCTCGCGGTTGCATCTAATGCAATGATTATTGGATTTAATATAAGAGAAAGTACAAATGCAAAAAAACTTGCTGAAGCTGAATGTGTTGAAATCAGAACCTATAAAATTATTTATGAAATGATGGATGATATTCATAAATTTGTTAAAGGTATGTGGGAAACCAGATATCAGGATGTTGTGATTGGATCAGCTACTGTGCTTCAGACATTTAAAGTCCCAAAAATTGGTCTAATTGCTGGTTGTAAGGTTGAAAATGGAATAATAAAAAGAAAATCTAAAGTAAAATTAATCAGAGATGGAATTGAAATATATGTTTCAAAATTATCCTCACTTAAAAGATTTAAAGATGATGTTGCAGAAGTTGCAGCAGGTTATGAGTGTGGTATTGGAATAGAAAACTTCTCAGACATAAAAGAAGGTGACGTAATAGAAGCCCTTGAAGTAAGAGAAGAGGAAAGATAATTGAAAAACGCGGATGAAACGCGAGAGAAACGCGGATGAAACGCGGATGAAACGCGAGAGAAACGCGGATGAAACGCGGATGAAACGCGAGAGAAACGCGGATGAAACGGGAATGAACCTTAAAAGCAAAGAACAAAAACAATTAAAGCGAACAATAACGGAGAAATAAAAGAATAAAGCATTAATCAGATGAAGATGGAAACCGAAAATAGTTGAAGGTCAGCAATGGGGTCTGCGCCGCGCCTGAGGTTATGCTTACTTATGCGGCCTGACCACTGGCTTTGTGGTGAGCGATATTGTTTTTGTTACATGATAAATGGTGAGAAACGGGGATTAGATTGAAATGAAAAAAGATAATAGAAGACTTAAAAAGATAAATAATTTGATAAAAGAAATTGTTATGGGGATTTTGGAAAGAGAAGTTTCAGACCCTAGAATTTCACTTATTACAATTTCAGAAGTTGATACTGCTCCAGATTTAAAAACCTGTAAAATTTTTTACAGTGTTTATGGAAGTGAAGAGGAAAAAAAATACACCTCAGAAGCTTTGAAAAAAGCTTCCGGTTTTATCCAGGTAAAGTTTTCTGAACAGGTAAGTTTTAAATATACTCCAAAGTTATCATTTGTTTATGATAATACACTTGATAAAGTTGAAAAATTAAACAATATATTTAAGAGGTTAAAGAATGAATCAAGAGATGAGTAAGCTTTTTAAAAAGTTTCGTGAAGTGTGTGAAGGTTATGATGATATTGCAATTTTTTCTCATGTAAGACCTGATGGTGATTCAATAGGGGCCTCACTTGCCGTAGATATATTACTTAAAAAAATGGGTAAGAATTCAAAAATTTTTTTCAAAGATGAAGTCCCAGAAGTATTTAAATTTTTGCCTGAATCATCAAATGTATTTAAAATTAAAGATTTTGAACCACATAACTATGAAATGATTATTGTTGTAGATATTTCTGAAGTAACAAGAACTGGAGTAGATGAAGTGCTGTTTGCGGGCAAATATATTGTATGTGTTGACCATCATTACACTAATCAGGGATTTGCTAAGCTGAATATTATCAATCCTAATAAAGCTGCAACTTGTCTTTTACTTTATGAAATTTTCAAAGACCAGTTCCCGGAGTTTATTGATCAGAATATTGCAACCTGTCTTTTAGCAGGAATAATTTCTGATACAGGGGGATTTAAATATCGAAACACTGATTCAGAGGTTTTCATGGCTGTTTCAGACTTGCTTAAATATGATGTCAATTATCAGAATCTTATGAATTCAATATACTGTTCTTATCCTGAAAGAAAGCTTTCCCTCTGGAGAAAAGTGCTGGGTAAGGTAAATGTTCAAGAAGATATAATTTATTCAACAATTGAAGAAAATGATTTTATAGAATCGTGTGCAAGACAGGAAGACACTGAAGGAATGGTTAATGATCTTCTTATCTATAAACCAGTTCACGTAGCTTTTCTTGCAATGCAGACAGGCGAAAAAGAATATAAAGTAAGTATAAGGTCAAAAGGAATGGATGTTTCTACTGTTGCTTCAAAGTTTGGCGGCGGCGGACATAAAAATGCAGCAGGATTTAATTTTACTGGAGATATTCAGGAAAATATTTCAAGAATTTTGGAATTTACCAGGAATTATATGGAAAAATGAGTAATAATGAAGAAAAACTTAAATTTCTTCTGGAAATAAGTTCATCAGTATCAAGTGTATTCAATTTTGATGCACTTCTTAGAATTGTTATTGAAAAACTTCTTATTATTATGAATTGTTCAAGATGTTCTGTTGTTCTTCTTGATGAAAAAAATGAACCTTTTATTAAACTTGGTAAAGGTTTTAATTCACCTGATTTTGTTGAAAATGAAAAAATCGAAAAAGCAGGTTCAGTAACTCAGAAAATTCTTAAAGAAAAAGTTTCTGTTATTGACAATGAGAGAAAATTTTTATCTGTACCAGTAATTAATAATGATAATGTAATTGGGATAATTAATGTAACTGAAAGAAATAATAATGTAGAATTTACATCTGAAGAAGCGGATTTGCTTTATATTCTTTCAACTCAGATAGGTTATGCAATAGAATCAATTAAACTTCATAAAAACATTGTAAAAATGGAAAAATTGAAAAGAGAAATGGAATTTGCTGAATCTCTTGCTCATAAAATAGTTAAAAAATTAGAACCATGTGAAAAACTTGATATATTCAGCTTTTATAGAAGCGCTTTTGATGTTGGTGGAGATTATTTTGAAAGAATAGAAATCTATCCTGACAACCACCTTATCTTTATAGGCGATGTATCAGGAAAAGGATTATATGCTTCAATAATTGTCATAATGATACACAGTTTAATTAAAGCAATGACATATCACAGCAAACTGAAATTTGATATTGTAACTTTTGTCGAAACTTTAAATAATATGCTTTATGAAGAAATCGGAAATGAAACTACATTTTCAACAATGTTTGTAATGCATGTTGATACAGTGAATAAAAAAATTGATTATGTAAATTGTGGACATAACTTTCCATTATTCATATCTGATGGAAAAATGACTGAACTGAAAACAGGCGGTGTTTTTCTTGGATGTTTTGATGGTTATGAATTTTCAAAAGATTCCATTACTTATAAAGAAAATGATTTTCTTCTTCTTTATTCTGATGGTATTGTAGAATACAGGGAAGATATAAAAGATTTTATCGAAGCTCAGGAAAATTTTAAGAAAACTGTGTATGAAAATTTCAACAAGCCTTTTGATATAATTTTGAATAATATATTTGAGCAGTATTATAACTTTGAAAAAAAACCTATTTATGATGATGCTTCTCTTATTTTTCTGAGGTTCTGATGTCTGGTATTCTGATAATAAATAAACCTTCCGGAATGAGTTCTTTTGATGTTATAAGAAATCTCAGAAAAAATGGAATACGGGAAAAAACAGGTTATGTTGGAACACTTGACCCTATGGCAAAAGGAGTGCTTCCTCTTCTATCAGGTAAAGCCACAAAACTTGCGGATTATTTTTCAGCTACCAGAAAAAGTTATCTGGCAAAAATATTATTTGGAAAAAGTACAGACAGCTATGATATAACTGGAAATATTACTGAGGAAAAAACAGATTTTGTAATGCCTGATGTAAAGGAAATCAATAAAACACTTAATGAGTTCAGAGGAAAAATTTGTCAGGTGCCTCCACCAATTTCTGCCAAAAAAATAAATGGAAAAAGAGCTTACAGCCTTTTCAGAAAAGGTGAAAAAGTTGAGCTCCAGGGTGTTGAAGTTGAGATATTCAGCATTAAAAATGTAGAATTGTATCAGCATGAATTGATTATTGAAGTTTACTGCTCAAAAGGAACGTATATCAGAAGTATTGCTCATGATATAGGTATTAAACTAGGTATTCCTGCCGTGCTTTCTGCATTGACAAGAACCAGTGTAGGAGATTTTTCAATTGAAGATGCTGTTAATCTGGATAAAATCCAATCAAGAGAGGATTATGAAAAAAACGTAAAAGATCCTTCAAAATTCCTTGATTTTGCTCAAATTATTTATACAGATTATGAAAAAGTAAGTCACGGAATTTTTATAAAAAATACATATGGTTTTGAAAATGGAAAAATAATAAAAGTTCTATCACCTCAAAATAAAATGGTGGCTCTATATAAGGTAAAAGATAATATATTAAAACCGGAAGCGATTTTAATATGAATATTTTTTATGAATTACCTCAGCAAAAAATATGCCATAACAGTATTTTATCCATAGGGAATTTCGACGGTGTACATAAAGGACATAAATATCTTCTTGAAAAATGTGTAAAACAGGCTCAAGAAAAAAAAATTCCTTCTGTTGTTTTTTCGTTTTATAACAATCCCGCTCTTTTTATAAATAATGTTGGAAGTTATTATATAACCTTACCTGAAGAAAAAATTGATTTAATTAAAAACTTGAATGTTGAAATATGCTGTTTTCCGATTTTTGATGAAAAAATCATGAAAATATCACCAGAGATTTTTATGGAAAAAATTCAGTTTTATTTTAATCCTTCAAAAATTATAGTAGGTCAGAATTTTAATTTCGGTTATAAAAGAGAAGGGGATTATAATTCTCTACAGAGTTTTTTCGGTTTGGACAGGGTAGATGTAATTAAACCAGTAGAATATGAGAGTGAAAGAATTTCTTCAACAAGAATAAGAAAACTTATATATGACGGTGAGGTTGAACTTGCTGAAAAACTGCTTGGATATAATTTCTTTATTGAGGGAATTGTTTCAGAGGGAAATAAAATAGGTGCTCAGCTTGGAATTCCAACTTTAAATATTCATACAGAAAAATCTGGTAAAATTGTTCCCAAACCAGGAGTTTATGTTACAAAAACCTTGCTGGATGGAGTATTATTTGACAGTATTACAAATATTGGTGGGGCTCCAACACTGAATTTTGAGGACAGGAACAAAATTGAAACACATATTTTTGATAATAATCTCCAAAAAATGTATAATAAAAAAATAAAAATTATATTTCTGAAATTTTTAAGAGATGAAGTGAAGTTTGAAAATGTTGAAATGCTTAAAAATACAATGCTTTCAGACATTATAAAAGCAAAAAAAATTATTTCAGGTGACGAGGGGGAAAAATGAAACGAAATCTGGGTTTAATATTAATTCTAATAACTTTATTTACAGTTACATTATTTGCTGATAATAAAGCGCCTGATAATATTATAATTCTTATTACCGATGGCATGAGTCTTTCAAACAAGACAATAACAAGAATATTCACAGTAGGTCCTTACGGAAGAATGAACATGGACAAAATGGATATTACTGGCTATATGACAAATCATTCTTCAAACTCATGGATTTCAGATTCAGCTGCAAATTCATCAGCAATCTCAATGGGTGTAAAAACTGATAATAACAGAGTTTCAGTGCTGCCTAACGGTAAAATTAAAACTAATTTTTTTGAAAAAATAAGTCTTATAAATAAAAAAACCGGGATAGTTACAAATGGACCAGTTACTTCTCCTGCACTTGCTCCATATTATTCTCATACTGAACATTTTAGAAATGAAAGCATAATAGCTGAAGATATATTCAGAAAAAATATAAATCTGATTTTTGGTGGTGGAGAAAAAGCATTTTTACCCCAGGCAGAAAATGGAATAAGAACAGATGGTAAAAATTTCATTGAAGAATCTCAACGCCTGGGATATAGATTTTTGGCATCTGCAAAAGCTTTCAGAGATTTTAACTATTCAGAGAAAATTTTAGGACTTTTCGGAAGAGATTTTCTTCCTTATGAATTAGACAGAAGTGATGAAGATGTATCTCTATATGAAATGACTAAAAAAGCAATAAATATTCTTAATTCAGGAAAAGAAGGATTCGTTCTTCTTATAGAAAATTTTAATATAAACAGAGCTTTGGATGCTCTTGATGTAAAAGCAGCAGTAGCTGAAATTGATATGACAGATAAAATCACAGGAATGATTCTGGATTTTATAAAAGAAAATCCGGAAACTTTATTTCTGATGATTTCAGGTTACGATACTGGTGGATTAGTGGTAACAGATTCCTTAAATACTCATGTTTATACTCCGCTTAAAACTTCAACTAACGCTCTCGGAAAAAGAATTACAGCAACAGGTGCAAATATTGATCAGATTATGGCTGTATATGCAGGAATTAATCTGAACGATTTTGAACGTCAGACAATTCAATCAGGTTTAAATACAGATTTTTTTGACAGAAGAATAGGTTTTATAATGGCTTCAAAAGCAGGAATATTAACACTTCCACCTTCCTCAAGCAATCTTAGAAGTGGAACAGTTACCCCGATCTGGGCACATGGTAAACATTCGGAGTTTTTTAACGGATTTAATGATAATACCGAAGTTGGAGACTTGATAATCAGAATATTGGGAGTGAAATAAGAAGCAGTAAGTAAAGAAGAAACAGTGAATAAGTGAGTAAATAAGAAGCAGTGAGTAAGAAGATGCTTTTACTTTTGGGTCTCATTCACCGAGGGTCGAAGACTTGGTTACTTTCTAACTGATTTTTTTTGTGGCGAAAATCTGAAATATCCATTATAATTTATGTAAGAAGCATATTTTTGCATGCGTATAAGGAGTTTTTTATGAAAAAAATATTATTGATAATGTTGCTGATAATAACTGTAGTATTCTCCAATGCTTCAGTATCAGTTTACTTTAATGATGTCCCGTCAAGCGGGGGAATGGATATAGCTCTTATTGAGCTTATTGATTCTGCCAACAGAAAAATAGATGCACATTTTTATCAGGTCAATAATATGGATATTATTAATGCCTTTGTCAGAGCGGCAAGAAGAATAGGCGCGCACAATATAAGATTTATTACAGAAGATAAATATTACAATCAGTCAAATTATAAACAGGCTTATGGAGCACTTGAAAATGCGGGAATCAAAGTTTATACAGATAAAATGGGTGATGGTATTGATAGAGGACAGAGTCATAATAAATTTGCAGTAGTTGATGACAGATATGTCTGGATGGGTTCATATAACATAACATCAAATTGTACATTCAAAAATCCAAACAACGGTGTTAAGCTGGACTCCAGAGAAATGGCTCAGATTTTTACAAGAGAATTTAAACAGATGTACGAAGAAGGTAAATTCAGCATTAAAAAATCAGCTTATGACACTCCTTTTGTAAGAGTGGGAGATGCTCAGATAAAAGCTATGTTTTCTCCTCAGGAAGCAGTAAAGGAAGCAATAGTCAATGAAATAAATCAGGCAAGACAAAGTATTTATTTCTGTATATTTACATTTACAGATGAGCTTATAGTAAATGCAATAATTAACAAGGCAAGACAGGGTGTTAAAGTTTATGGTGTGCTTGACGCATTTCAGGCAAAAAGTCAGTACAGCTCATATCATGATTTTGAAAAAAATCAAATGTCAAATCTGAACATAAAAAAAGACCTTGTTTCTGGATTATTACATCATAAATTTTTAGTTGTTGACCCAGAATCTTCCAATGCAACAGTAATTACAGGTTCTAAAAACTGGACAGCAGCAGCTGATAAAGTGAATGATGAAAGTACGCTGATAATAAAAAGTAAATCCATAGCACAGAAATATTATCATGAGGTAGGCAAACAGTTTGGAGATGGGTTTGACAAAACAATATCCTCAGGAGCTCAGGTAGTAAAATATGATGGTCCAGTGGTTTTAATAACTGAAGTAGCTTTTAAAAACAGCTCACTTGAAGGTGACTGGATTGAACTATATGTTGTTGATGATAAAAACTCAGGTTTTGGATTTGATATTTCTGGCTGGAGCCTTTTTGATGATGAGACATTTAAAACTTTCAGACAGGGAACAAAAGTTAAAACTGGCGAGTTTATTACAATATCACAGGGAATGTGGAGCGATTCAACAAGTGCAGGATTTGATGGAGAGCTTAAAGTTTATGTTGAAAGTCTATCACTTGCAACAACTGATGAACAGGTTATGTTGAAAAATAAAGAAGGTAAAATAATTGATGCAGTTGCATGGGCAAATAATAATAATAGATGGTCTCCAGGTGAGAAAGAAGATATGCTTAAAGTTTTCAGTGATGGAGCATGGTCTGGTTTTTCTGAAGACTCATGTTTTAACTCTGAAGAAGTTCATGATGGTTATTCTATAAAAAGAAGATATAATCAGCAGGGGTTCGGAAGACCACAGTTTATTGATACAGATTCTTCTGGTGACTGGATTGTAAGTGATAATCCAACACCTGGAAAATTATAATAAAATTTACTTAAACAGGTTAATTGTTTAAGCTTTAAAAGCCGATAAAAGCTTAGGATTAGTTAAAACTAAGCTTTTATTGGAGGATATTGTGAAAAAATTAGCTATATATATATGTTTCTTAATTTCAATTTTTTTTCTGATAATAACAGGTTGCGACAGAGATAAATCCGGGAGTTTCGGTACGGTTACTTTTGGAGAATTTTCATGTGTTGTCGAAGGTTATGTTTATACAATTTCTTCAACTGGGAATGCTCCATCTCTTGCACCATCTTTTTCTTCGAGTCCGAGTGCTGGATTGGGACCAGTTACTGGGGAGTCACCTCTTTCGGGAGCAGTCGTATCTTTAAGAAATACTTCAATCACAACAACAACAGATCAGTATGGTTATTTTAAACTTGATGTTAAAGATAAAAATTCTATAGGACTTAAAACAATTGAATTTAAAAATTCAAATGGACAAACTCTGTATGGCAGAATTGTGCTTAATTTAAAAGAAAATGACGAAAAATTATTTAGAATAAAACTTGTAAGCAACAAAAAATCAGAAGTAATAGAGTTTGATTCAACAGACAGAGTAACTGTTTTAAATAGATTTCCAATTGTAGATGCAGGTCCAGATGTTTACACCAACAATTTTGGAAATGATTATATAAAAATTATTACAGAGAAAAGTTATGATCCAGACGCACCTCATCCAATTTATGGCTCGATAAAAGAAGTTTTTCTTGATCTTCATAATCAGTTCGCTTTTGACAGAAGAGAAGAATATAAATCCAAATATGTAATTTCAAACCTTTCTGATTATTTTTCGGTGCCCGGAATATATGATGTAAACATTGTAATGGTTGATTATATGGGTGGAACAGGACTTGGAACAATGAGAGTTCATGTTGATTCAAAATATAAATATACTAAATTCAGACCTCAGGCGTTTATTGAAGAATCTTTGCTTACGTCAGAAGGGATAATTACAGTGGCGGGTGGAACACCTTTGACCATTACAGGTCGAGCTGAATCAAACAATCCTGACAGAGGGCTTGGATTTGAATATAGATGGGTTCAGACAGGTGGTCCAACTGTATCAATGAGTTATTCAGAAAATAATGACAGTATTACTTTTACTCCTGTAACTGGTAATTCATACTATTTTGCTTTTTATGCAAAAGAAGATGATTTGGAAAGCTATCCAGCTAATGTCAAGGTTGTTGCTGGAACAGGCGAAACTGGTGGTCAGGATCCTGGTGGAATTGTTGGTGTTGCAGAAGGATTTATTTATTATGAATCTGAAAATTCGATATATCGATTAAATTCCTCAACAGGAATTACAACAAAGCTTACAGGTGACAACTATGTTTCAACATTCCCTGCAATAAGTGCAGATTTTTCCACGGTTTATTTCTCATCAAATAAAGATGATAACAACAATTATGATATTTACAGTGTACCTGTTTCAGGTGGAAATGTTTCAAGGCTTCTTAACACTGAAAGTTCACAGACAATAAATCGTGATGAATTTATGCTTTATGCTGCAAATAATTCAAGAATTTACTTTGTTTACCCTAATTCACTCAATTCTATCAGTATTACTGGAGGGGATTTCAGAACTGAGTATATTACTGAAGGAAAAAACATAAGATTCCCCAGTGTGGATAAAGAATGTGAGAAAATTGTATTTTCATCAAACCGTGATACCACAAGTAATTATGAGTTATATCTTGCTGACCTTGATTTATCAGGTCAAGTGGTTGTGGGTTCAATTCAAAAGTTGACTACCGGTAATAATGATTTTGGAGCGAAATTCTCACCTGATGGTGAAAATATAGTTTTTTTCAGAGAAAATTCAAATGGATATTCAAGTATTTATAAACTTGAATTAGATACACTTAATCTGGTATTATTGACTGTTGATAATTACGATAATACTTTTCCGTGTTATTCAACAGACGGCTCGAAAATTTTTTATGTATCGTCTGGGAGAGTAGATGACATTGGTGAAGTTTTTGTTATGAACAATGATGGAACTAATATCAGAAGACTGACAGACAATAGTATAAAAGAAAGATTTTTAGTTTTTGGGGAGTAACATTAATTGAAATATGCAATCAGATATTTTAACGATATTTGTATTATAGATTTAAGTGGTAAAGTTGACTTTCTTGCAAGTCAGTTCCTTGATAAAATTCTGGAAAACAGAATTTCAAAAGGAAATTATAAACTTTTAATAGATATGGAATATGTTGATTATATTGGAAGTAATGGTTTCAGTGTTTTAATTAATAATCTTATTAAATGCAGAGAAAAAGATGGTGATGTTAAATTGACAAATTTAAACCATGATATATCAAGTTTAATAAAAAAAATTCGCCTTGATGAAGTATTTGAACTTTTTAACAACGAAGACGATGCGATAAATAATTTCTATTCTGGAGGGGAAAATGATTAATTTGGAAAAAAATGGGGATGTGCAGATTATCAACATCAATAGTGACATGACTAAAGAAAATGTAAAAGAATTTGAAGAAATATTTGATACTATCATAAATGATAATTGTAATAAAGTTATTGTAAATTTTCAGAAAGTAAATTTTATAGTCAGTCAAGTTCTTGGAATTATCATTATCAAAACAAAAAAAATTCGAGAAAATAGTGGTGATATCAGGATAGTAAATACAAATCCATATATTGAAAGACTTCTCTCAATTATTGGTATTGGAAAAATCATTGATATATACGAAAATGTTGATGAGGCAGTAAAGAATTTTTGACAAAAAAATAAAGCTAATTTATAATCTTCATTAATATGAAATGGAGATTGAATGGCAAATAACATACTACTGAAAAATGCTTTGATACCTTACGGAAACAATCTTGTATTAAGAGATATATTATGTCTGGATGGTGTGATTGTCCAGATTTCAAATTCAATCAATAAAGAAAATATCCCAGTTTTAAACTGCAATAACAATATTCTAATTCCCGGTGGAATAGATTCAAATGTAAATTTCTGTGATCCAGGTTTTACCCACAGAGAGGATTTTGAAACTGGAACAATTGCTGCAGTAAACGGTGGAATCACAACAGTGGTAGATTATTCTTCTTCAAATGTATCAATTATAAAAAATATTGAACTTGCAACAGGTAAAATTCAGCTTATAGAGCCAAAGGCTTGGTGTGATTTTGCAATAATCGGTGGAATATCGGCTGATGAAGTCGAAAAAAAACAACTTGCAAATTATAATGAGTTAAATCAAAACGGTATATGCGGGGTGGAATTTTTCACTTGTACAAACGTTGCAAATTTCAGACATCTTTCTAATGGTCAAATACTTGATACATTAAAATATCTTTCTGGTTCTGGCGTAATATTTTGTGTTCATGCCGAAGATTTTGAAATCTGTGACTGGAATGCAAGAATTTTTAAATTTAAAAATAAGAATTATCCAAAAGCGTGGTGTGAATCAAGACCAGATTTGGCTGAAAAAATTTCTGTATCCAATGTTCTGGCAATGGCAGCTGAAACTGGGGCAAGAATTCATTTTTTAAACATATCAACCACTAAAGCACTTGAAATTATTAAACAGGCAAAAGCTTCGGGTGTTGATGTAACTTGTGAGACAAATCCCTATTATCTTGAGTTTACTGAAGAAGATACTTCAAGACTTGGTAATAATTCAAAGTTGACCCCACCATTGAGAAAGTCAGGTGACAGAATAAATCTATGGAAAGCAATTTCGGATGGTGTGGTTGATATAATATCAAGTTCTCATATTCCATATGAATATCATACTGAAAAGAATTTTGAGGGTGCAACAATCTGGAATATATATTCAGGAACTCCTGAAACACAGTTTCTTTTACCTTATCTCATAAGTGAGGGTTATTTAAAAAACAGATTGTCTTTAAATGATATTATTAAAACTGTTTGTAAAAATCCAGCCCGAAGGTTTGGATTTTATCCTAAAAAAGGGTCTTTGACAGTTGGCTCTGATGCAGATTTTACTATAATAAATGTTAATGAAAAAACAAATGTTAAAACCGAAATGCTTAAGAGTAAGTCAAAATTCAGTATTTTTGATGGATATACTTTTAACTGTAGAGTAGAAAAAGTTGTTTTAAGAGGAAATATAATATTTTCACACAATGCTGAAGAAATTGAACAAACTAATTCAGGGATTTACATAAAAAGACAAAGCTTATAATTTTCTAATATAATATGTTTATGAAAGGGAGATAATAATAATATGATTTTGCTGAAAGGTGGCAGAGTAATAAGTTTTACAAATAAAGACGAGTTTATTAATGATGAACTTGATGTATTACTGGAAAATAATAAAATTAAAAAAATTGATAAAAATATTTATCCAGAGAAAGATTGTGAAGTTGTCGATGTTTCAGGAAAGCTTATAATACCAGGGTTTATTCAACCACATGTTCATTTATGTCAGGTATTATTTAAAGGAAGCGCCGATGATATGGAACTTCTTGACTGGCTTAAAAAAAGAATATGGCCTCTGGAAGCAATGCATACAGATGAGACAATTGACATATCTTCAAAAATGGGTTTGTGTGAGTTGATAAGTGGTGGAACTACAACTATTGTTGATATGGGTACGGTGAAACATACTGATATTATTGCAGAAAATCTGATAAAAAGTGGAATAAGAGCATTTTTTGGAAAAACTATGATGGATAAATGTGACCTTCCTGATTATATAAGAGAAAATGCCAAATCTTCACTTGATGAATCAGTTCAATTATTTAAAAAATATCATAACAGTGGGAATGAAAGAATAAAATATGCAGTTTCTCCAAGATTTGCAGTATCCTGCTCGGTTGATTTAATGGTTCAGGCTTCAGAGTTTGCAAATGAAAACAAACTGATATATCACACACATGCTTCAGAAAACAGAAAAGAAGTTGAAATTGTAAAAGAAGCATTTGGAGTAAGAAATATTGAGTTTTTTGAAAAATATAAAATAGCTGGTCCAAATCTTCTGCTTGCTCACTGTATATGGGTAGATGAAAATGAAATTGATATGATAAAAGATTATGGAATAAACGTTGCACATTGTCCTTCTGCAAATCTTAAACTGGCTTCAGGAATAGCTCCAATACCAACATATCTCAACAG
The DNA here is from genome assembly GCA_041654635.1 of Candidatus Muiribacteriota bacterium. GTDB lineage: Bacteria > Muiribacteriota > Muiribacteriia > Muiribacteriales > Muiribacteriaceae > JBAZDD01. The sequence goes on along the minus strand of JBAZDD010000002.1, from coordinate 11,774 downwards.
AAAAATAAAAGTAGGAATAGGGGCAGATGGAGCACCATGTAACAATAACCTTTCAATGTTTAAAGAAATGAAACTTGCAGCTCTTATACAGAAACCAATACATGGGCCGACAGTTATGAATGCTTATGAAGTATTCAGAATGGCAACATTAGGAGGGGCAGAAACCATAGGATTGGAAAAGGAAATTGGTTCAATAGAGGAAGGTAAGAAAGCGGATATAGTAATTATGAATTTAAATTTATTTAATTCTTCTCCATATTTTGATCCAGTATCTTCAATTGTTTATTCATGTTCTTTTTCAAATATTGATACAGTAATTATTGATGGAAAAACAATTTATAAAGATAAAAAATTTAATACTCTTGAAACAGAAGGTCTTGTTGAAAAGGCTAATGAAAAACTGAGAGAAATGGTTGGGAAACTATAGAAACACGGGGGTCTGTGCAGTAAAAATTTACCGCAGGTAAATTTGGACGGCCTGACCCCTTATGAAACGCGAGAAAAACGCGAGAGTAACGAGAATAAATCGCGAGAGAAACGGAAAATTGTATGAATAGAAAAAGATTAATAAGTGTTGCTGCAGGATATGAAAAAGCTGATCTGGTACTAAAAAATGTAAATCTTATAAATGTAATTTCAGGAGAAATATATATAACTGATGTTGCTGTGGCAGAAGGATATGTTGCAGGAATAGTTCCCGGATATGAAGGTATTGAAGAAATTGACTGTAAAGGAATGTATCTTTCCCCTGGATTTGTAGATGGTCACGTTCATCTTGAAAGCTCTATGGTAAGTGTTGGGGAATTTGCCAAAGCAGTTCTTCCGAGGGGGACAACAACAGTTATTGTTGATCCGCATGAAATTGCAAATGTTGCTGGTGAAGAAGGAATTAATTATATTCTTGAAAGTTCTGAAAACCTCCCTCTTAATGTTTATATGATGATGCCTTCCTGCGTTCCTGCAACTTTTCTTGAAACTTCAGGAGCGTGTATTAACTCAGAAATAATGAAAAAATACAGCAGTAACCCTAAAATCATCGGACTTGGAGAGTTTATGAACTATCCTGGTGTTATTAATGGCGATGAGGAAGTATTGAAAAAAATGAGTCTATTTTCTGAAAAAATAATAGACGGTCATGCTCCTATGGTTACAGATAAACAATTATGTGCATACAGAGCTGCAGGGGTTACAAGTGAACATGAATGTACAACAGTAAACGAAGCACTTGAAAAACTGAGAATGGGTATGTATATAATGCTTAGAGAAGGTTCAGCCACAAAAAATCTCAGGGATTTACTACCGCTATTAAACAGATATAATGACAGATTCTGTTTTTTTTCGACAGATGACAGACATCCTGATGATTTAATCAACGAGGGTCATATTGACAATATGGTAAAAATTCTTGTCAGCGAACAGGGAAACATTACCCGTGCTGTCAGACTGGCTTCAAAAAATGCCTGCGAGTATTTTGGACTTAAAGAACTCGGGGCAGTTGCTCCTGGATACAGAGCAGATATGCTTCTGATTGAAGATTTTTCAAAAATGAAAATAAACAAGGTTTTTAAAGATGGAAAAATTGTGGCTGAAAACGGAAAAGCTCTTTTTGAAACTCATACTTTAAAAAACAGCAAGATTTTTGACTCAGTTAATATTTCAAATATTGATTCAGAAAAATTTGAAATAAAAATTCAAAATCATAACAAAAGTTATAAAATGAATGTAATCGAAGTTATTCCATCACAGATAATAACAAAAAAAATACAGGTTAAACCTAAATTTTCTTCTGGGAAAATAATCTCAGATGTTGATAATGATATAGTGAAATTTGCAGTAGTTGAAAGACATAATAATACAGGGAATATCGGACTTGGATTTGTAAAAGGGTTTGGGTTAAAAAAAGGTGCTATAGCAACAACAGTAAGTCATGATTCTCATAATATGAATATAATCGGAGTAGAAGATTCCGACATGGCTTTGTGTGCTAACAGATTAAAAGAAATTGGTGGGGGCTTAGTTGTAGCTCAAAATGGAAAAATTACAGGTGAACTGCCACTTCCTCTTGCAGGATTGATGACTGACAGCTCACTTGAAAGTGTTTCTCAAAAAATTCAATTTTTACATAATCTATGTTATAATCTCGGTGTGGTAATTAAAGACCCTTTTATAACAATGGCTTTTCTTGCCCTTCCGGTAATTCCTGAGTTGAAACTTACAGACAAAGGACTGGTTGACGTACAGAAATTTGAAATAATAGAATTACTTGAGGAGTTTTAATAAAAATGGCACCACTTGCTGAAACAATGAAAAAATTGAAACAGATTGAAGATATTCCAACTCTTCCTGTTATTGTTACAAAAGTTCTTGATGTGGCAAATTCTTCAAATTCAACTGCCAACGATTTAAATAATGTAATTATTCAGGATCAGTCACTTACATCTAAAACTCTAAAACTTGTTAACAGTGCATATTATGGATTCCCAAGAACTGTAACAAAAATTACAGAAGCAATTGTTATTTTAGGTTTTAATGCAGTAAAAAACCTTGCTCTTTCAGTTTCAGTCTGTGAATTATTTAATAAATCTGATATTGATTTTGACAGAAAAGAATTGTGGAAACACTCTGTCGGAGTCGCTGTAGCTACTGGGATTATTGCAAAAAAATCAAAAATGACAATAGACCATGAAGAACTTTTTATAACCGGTCTTCTTCATGACATTGGTCTTATTATATGTGACCAGTATTTACATGATGATTTTATCATAAGCATAAAAGAGGCGGCAAAGGAAAATGTGCCTATTGAAGTTGTTGAGAAAGAAATTTATGGAATGGATCATGCAATGATTGGAAAAAAAGTAACTGAGAGCTGGAAATTGCCTTCAAAGATTTGTACAGTTATTGGGTTTCACCATCAACCACAATATGCTTATGCTGATTCAAAAAAAGACACAGCAGTAGTTTATCTGGCTGACCTTATATGTAAACTTAAAAAATTTGGATTTGATGGAGATCGGGCTATACCTAAACTCAGAATGGAACCATTTATGACTCTTGGAATTCAGAAAAATGATATAAAAGAAATTTCAGCACTTTTTGATGAAGAAATTAAAAAAGCCAAAGACTTTCTCACTCTGGTGGATAATTAATGAGGAAAGACAAAGAATTTGATAACTTAATAGACAGTCTGGAATTTGATAATATTGAAGAAAATTTTAAGCCAGAAATAAAAGAAAACATATCTGAGGCTGATTTATATAATTATCTAAAAGACTTTTTTGAAAAAATTACCACTTCTGTTGATGTTGAAGCGACAATAAATATTATTGTTGATGTTATTTCTGATTATCTTTATCCAGAAGCATGTGTAATTATTAATGAAAAAAATGAGCATATAGTTGAAAGAAATCTTAAACCAGAATTTTCAAAACATATAGAAGACTTATATAGAGCAGATATTCTTGGCTGGGTGAAAAATGAACAGAAACAGACTGTTCATAATACAGGTGATTATTCAATAATAGTTTTCCCCATGTATGTTGAAGCAGATTTTCGAGGTTTTTTCATTCTTTTTTTTAAAGAATTTGAAATAAAACAGAATTTTTTAAATTTTTTAAATATATCCTCATATATTCTTGCAATCTTCATAGCGAAATTGAAATTATATAAAAATCTTGTTGAGAAATCTGATAATCTTGAAATAAAAATGAATGAAGCTCGTGACTTATACGAAGAACTTCTTATTGTGTATGATTTTGTTAAAAGTATAGGTTCTGTTTTTGATGAAAAAGAACTTTATAGACTGCTTATAAGAATGTGTAAAAAAGCTCTTGGAGCAAACAAGGCTTATGTTTTAATTTTTGAAAGAAAAAGTCATCATATAAACGTTGTAGTTGGGGAAGATGGAAATGCCTCAGAAGGTAAAAAAGTTCCAGTTATGGATTTTCTTAAAGATTTTACTAACAATCCAAAGCTACTTAATATAAAAGAAAATATTAGTGATTTTATGAAAAAAACCTTTGGTTTAAATTCGATTTTTGTTGCACCGATAATGTTTGAAGAAAAACTTCATGGAATTATTCTTCTTTCTGAAAGAGAAACTAATAAACCTTATTCTGAGAGAGATGAGAAAACATTCAGCTCATTTGCACAGCAGACTTCAAATTCTCTTGAAAATATAAAACTTCATAATCAATTTATTGAAAAACAGAAAATGGAACGTGATCTTGAACTTGCTCGGAATATTCAGGAAAGTCTTCTTCCGTCAAGACCACCGGTTATTGACAATCTTCAGATTGCAGCGGTAAGTATTCCTGCAAAACAGGTTGGTGGAGACTATTATGATTTTTATAAAGAAAATGAACATGAATGCTGGTTTTTAATAGGTGATGTTTCAGGTAAAGGGATGGCAGCTGCAATATTAATGGCAATGATAAGAAGCCTTTTCCGCTCAGAACTTAAAAATTCCGATGAAAATACTGGAGACCTTCTTACAAATATAAATGATTTAATTGTTTCAGATATTTATGAAGGAAAATTTATTACTTTTGTTGCAGCTTATGTAAATTCTCAGACTGGTAAAATGTATTTTACAAATGCCGGACACGTTCCTTTTATTGTTTATAAAGCAAGGCAGAATGAAATTATGGAATTTGAGGCTGATAATCTTCCTGTGGGAATTATGGAAAATGTGAAATACGTCACAAAGAGTATGAAAATTGATGAAGGTGATATTGTTTTTTTCTATACTGATGGTATAAATGAGGCTATGAATTCTGAGAGAGAAGAGTTTGGAATTGACAGATTAAAAGAAAGCATAATTAAAAATAAAAATAAATCAGCCGGTGAAATATTAAAATCCGTATTGGAAGATGTTGATGCTTTTGCCGGGAAGCAACCTCAGCATGATGATACAACGGTAATTGTATTAAAAAAGGCAACAAGAAAATTTAATTCAATAAAAGAAAATATTGTTTTAGAAAGTTCAATTTCATCAGTTAACAAATTTGTTGATAAGGTTGTAAGTCATATGAATGAACTTGAAATATATGAAGATGAAATTTTTGATGTCAAACTTGCTTTGAGTGAATTGCTTATAAATGCTGCAAAACATGGCAATAAATTTGATTTGTCAAAAAAAATATATGTTGATTATTATTTGTCACTTGAAAAATTAGATGTCATTGTTGAAGATGAAGGGGAAGGGTTTGACAATAGTTTCTTAAAAGATTATGATAATAGGTTGATGGAAGAAAATGGAAGAGGTATTATTCTTGTTTCTTCAATATCTGACAGATTTGTATATAATAATAAAGGTAATAAAGTTGAGATGACAAGATTTTTTAAAGGATTTGAAGCATGAAAACTGTACCATTAAGAGCGTTGAAACCTGGTATGATTCTTGGCAGACCAGTGTTTGATAAAAATAGAGAAATTCTTCTTGATGCTGGAATTACAATTACTGATGATTATATAAAAAGACTTCAGAGTAGAAATATAAGAATGGTTTCAATTCTTGAAGATGACAGTGAAGAATTTGATGATGATTCATTTGAAGAAACAGAAGATACAAACGAAGACAATTCAAACGATGATATTCTTTCAAGGCTTGAAACTATTGGAATACTACCATTTCAGGAAGCTTATGAAATATTAAAATCCTATACTGATAAACTCGATGATGAAGCTGTTGTTTTAAAATTAGCCGAAGTAAGTAATTCTGTGACAAACGATAAACTTTTGACAACAATTCTTGATATGCTTTTAAAAACATCAAAATTATCTACCGGTCCAGCTTTTTTTCTTGGTCTTTATGGAAAACAGAGTGATTCTGCTATAAAAAACCTTATTCTAAAAATTATGACAAATCAGGAACCTGACAATGATATTATAAATCCAGTTCTTTATTCACTAAAAAGTGCAGATACCCAGACTGCTAATGAAATTTTTAAACTGTTTGAAAAATATGATAAAAAAGCAATTGAAACAAATTCATATAAAATACTTGCAGAAAATGATCCCGCTCTAAGTTCAAAAATAATTTCACTGATGAAAAAATTACAGCTTACTGTTGAATCTTCTGGCGTATCCACTCCGGTAGAAAATGTTCAACCAGCTCCGATTAAAAAAGTTGTTAAGGAAGAAACTATTCATGAAGTAAAAAAAGCTGAGGATGAACTTTTATCCATTCAGATTGATACTCCTCAAGTTGACAGCTTTGACAATGTTGATGAATCATCTTTTGAGAAAAAAATATCATCATCTTCATTTAAACAGATTGATGTTAAGTTTGAAAAAATAGAATATGAAAAATTAGATGTTGAAGTTTTTAAAAATGAATATAAACAGAGTGTGGCTTTAACTGAGGAATTTATAAAATCGGCAAGAGCAAACAGAGAAATTGAGCCCGAAGCAATAATGCAGATAGCAAGAAAAATAGTTTCTCAGGTAGTTTTAGACCCTAAAAATGCAGTCACTTTATCTGAATTTAACACATTAAATAACTATGTCATAAGTCATTCAATTAATACAGGTTATATGGCAGTTCTTCTTGGGAAACTTTCTAATATGAGTGAAGATGAATTGATGGAGCTTGCAATCGGTTCTCTGATGCATGATATTGGAATGGTAAAAGTAAAGGACTTGTTATGGACAAGACCTGAAAAACTTGGATTTGACGATATTTTTGATATTCAAAAACACACAATATTTGGAATAGATACTCTTTCAGAAATTTCAAAATTTAAAGGACATATTGCGTATATTTCTTATCAGCATCATGAAAGACTTGATGGTTCAGGTTATCCAAAGAAAAAACATGGACTTCAGGTTCCAAAATATGCAAGAATTGTTGGTATAGCAGATGTATTCCAGGCTATGACTTCATCGAGAATATACCGTGGTTCTTATGATCTTCAGCATGTTTTCAGCACACTGATGAGAAAAGATAAAAATAAATATGATCAGAATTTTGTAAAGCCTCTTCATGATTTTTATGTAAAAAATATTAATTCAGAATTATCAGATCTTGGAGTTGAACCTAAAAAAGTACTAATTGTGGATGACAGTAATGAGATTAGAATTATTACAAAAAAACTTCTTCAGAATGAATTTGGGACTTCTCTTGAAATTGAGTTTGCAGAAGATGGTTCTCAGGCTATTGAAATAATTATTGAACGTAAAGAAATACCAGATTTAATTCTGCTTGATATAATGATGCCAGTGCGAGATGGTTTTGGTGTTATCGATGAATTGAAGCTTAAAAATATTAACATTCCAATTATAATGATGACAGCTAAAAGGGAACAGTCATCTGTGTTAAAAGCCATATCATCAGGACTGGTAAAAGATTACATTGTAAAACCTTTTGAAAAAGCCATGATTATGGAAAAAGTAAAAAAGCATCTTAATATCTGAATCTATAATCATCCATAATTTTTTTTGCTATCAGAGCTTCTTTTGAATTTCTGTTTTCTCTGATAAGATTTCTTGCTACTTTCTGCATATTTTCCCAGTCGAATAAATGTTCTTTTTCTATTTCAATAATTTTTAAAGCGGCTACAGCAGAGAGTTGATGTTTTGGATAAAGAGAAATCAATTTTGTATAATATTCTCTTGCTTCTTTGTAGTTGTTTGTATCTTTAATATATCTTGCACCAGTTTCATCAAGAAAAAATGAAGACTGAGAAAATGCAATGTTGGCTGAATGGAAAAAGAAAAAAGGTTCACTATCAGGAGATGAAAAAAGATTTTTATGTTCATCGAGAATTGATTTTGCAGTTTGTTTTTCATTGTTAAGAATAAAAAATTCAACACTTTTTAAAACATTTTTCCAGTTTACAAAATCTTTATTCTGAAGCAGTTTTTTATAAAGAGCTCCAAGAGATATGTAATCGTGTGAAGATTTGTAATAATCAATAAGAGTGTCAAAATTTTTATTTTTTATAAGTAATTCCTCAGCTTTAGGGCTGTTTCCTGTTAAAAGATAAAAATCTGACAAAACACTCTCATCAACTTTTCTTTCGTCAAGATGATTTCTTAATAAACTTTGAGCGCTGTTTATATCACCGGATTTTATATAAGCCTCTAATAAATCAAGTTTTGCTGTATGAGAATTTGGTGAATATTCATGATTATCAAGATAAGATTTTAAAATTGAAATTTTTTCTTCTGGAGTTTCAGCTTTTTCTGCAAGATTAAAATAAATAAATTCAGTTTCCAAGTCTTTTGGATAGGATTTTAAAAGTGTTTTATAAATAGAATCGGCTTTGTCAAACTGATTTGAGTTTGTATAGACTTTGGCCATCTCAAGAAGGGCTCTTTTACTCATATCTGAACCTGAATATAACAATGATGATTTATTAAAATAATTTATTGAAGATTTTACATTTTCTTCTGTAAATTTTGTATAAATTTGACCAAGATAAAAGTAAGCCTGTCTTGAAAAGTCGGTTTTGGAATAATGATTGACAAGTTCTTCGAAATTTTCACAGGCATTTTTCAGATTATTGTTTTTAAACAGGGTAACTGCAGTTTCAAAAAGTTCTTTTGCCTGGTCAATCTCAGTTTGATTTCCTGTTGAAATTACGCTGTATATAAATATTGGAATTAAGAAGTAAACTAATTTTTTCATTTTACCCTCCGGTATTTTATTATATTATCATTAATATCGGCATTTAAAGGAGAGTTTTGAAATGGTTATTGGTAAATAATAGAAGCATATCCTACAACATGTTCCATCTCGATTACATCGCCGGAAGTAGCATATTTAAGCAGTTCAGGCTTGAGATTTTTTTCAGAAGAATATTTAATTATCGATAAAATAGGATCTGTTCCACATATTGACATACTATTTTTTAACACAAATTTTGAAAATGCTATTCTTTCGTTTTTTAAAATATGTTCAATTGCTTTCAAATCTTTTTCGTAAGCATATTTTTTTGATACATAATGTGAAAAATCTGATGATATCAAAAAAATACTTTCTGGACGATTTAAAAAATCACCAATAGCATCAGAAAAATCAATTATGAAATTAATATCCATTAAAGATATTGTTATTGGAACAATTGAAAATTTAGATGATGAAAAAATATATTGAAGAAATGGAAGATGAACTTCAACAGAATGTTCAAACAAATGAGCCTGATTATTAATTTCAAATCTTTTAAGTTTTGAAAGTTCTTCAACAATTTCTTTATTGACAGGAACATTCCCAAGCGGAGTTTGCCAGTAATCAGATGAAGAAAGGGAAATCGGACCACCTTTACCAGTATGATTAGGACTTATTATGTAAAAAACAGGATTTTGATAATTTTCCGGGGAAAGATATCTGTAAGCATGAGCTGCAACAGGTCCAGAGAAAAAATATCCTGCATGAGGAACAATAGCACCTTTTATTTTATGATTGGAAAAACTTTTTGTTCCTGGGCCGAGTAAACTGTCGGTAAAACAGTTTTCAATCTGAACAATTAATTTTTCAGCAGAATCTTCATAAAATTTTCCAGCAACAACAGATTTTCTTATATCCATATAAACCTCTTACTCGCTATCGCTCGTGTAATGTTAACTTTCGTTAACAGTTTTTAAAACAGTAAGTAAGTAACCGGAGTTTCACACCTCGGTTAGTAAGACTGGATGGATTAAAGCGTTCACTTACTCACTTACTCACTTATTCACTTAGGGGTCAGGCCGTCCAATTTTGCTTTCAGCAAAATTTTACTGCGCAGACCCCGACCTCACTGCTTCAATTATCTTACAATTTCATATATTAAATTATTTTTAGCAACTGGTTCCTGAGAATAAACAAAAGCTTCTTCAATGGCAGATTTAATTTTATCAAGATTTTTTGTGTTATTTATTACAATTTTTGCAACACATTCATTTGGATTAACAGAATCCCCAACTTTTTTCTCCAAAATTATACCCACAGTTGGATCAATAATATCTTCTTTTGTTTCTCTGCCAGCACCAGCAAGCATTGCAGCCTTGCCAATAAGAAGAGCATCAATTTCTTTTACATAAGCGGATTTTGAATAAGTTACTTCAATTATATTTTTAGCTTTTCCCATTAGAGAAGGATTATCACAAACTTCAGCATTTCCACCCTGAGCTTTTATCATCTCTCTGAATTTATCAAGAGCTTTTCCAGAGGATATTTTATCTCTCAACATATCAATTCTTTCTTCTTTCGATTTTCCAATTGAAGCAAGAGAAAGCATTTCAGCCCCTAACTCATAACAGAGTTCATTCAAATCATCAGGACCGTTTCCAGCAAGAGTTTGAATAGATTCTTCAACTTCAAGTGCATTACCAATATATCTTCCAAGAGGCTGATTCATATCAGAAATAACAGCAGACATATTTCTACCATTTCTTTTTCCGATTTCCACCATAATAGAAGCAAGTTTTCTTGCATCATCAAGATTCTGCATAAAAGCGCCTTTACCACATTTAACATCAAGTACGATTCCATCGTTTCCAGCAGCAAGTTTTTTACTCATTATACTCCCTGCAATAAGCGGAATAGAATCAACAGTTGCAGTAACATCTCTCAACGCATAGAGTTTTTTATCAGCTGGTGCAAGATTACCTGTCTGACCAACAACAGCAAGACCAGTTTTATTTACAATATTGAAAAAGTCATCAGTTGAAACATCAACTTTAAATCCAGGTATTGATTCAAGTTTATCAAGAGTTCCGCCAGTATGACCTAAACCTCTTCCAGACATTTTTGCAACTTTTACTCCACAGCTTGCAACAAGAGGACCAAGTATAAGAGTGGTTTTGTCACCAACCCCGCCTGATGAGTGTTTGTCAATTTTAGCACCTTTTATTGGACTTAAATCCATCATATCACCTGATTGTGCCATTTCCATAGTAAGAAAAGCAGCTTCTTCATCAGTCATATTCTGGAAATAAACTGCCATCAGCCATGCGCTAATCTGATAATCAGGTATTTTTCCTTCAACATAATTTTTAATAATATACTTGATTTCATCAGGTGTGTTAGATAATCCATTTCTTTTGTTGATAATAATGTCGTACATTTTCATAAAATCAGTGCCCCCATTATGTTTAATGTTTTTATTGATAAACCTTGAATAACTACTCCAAAATTCAAAAACCATATAAGTAGAATTACAATAATAAATCCGAATGGTTCTATATCAGCGTATTTTTCAGCCATCGCTCGAGGCAAAATTCCATAAAGTATCCTTCCACCATCAAGTGGTAGAATTGGCACAAGGTTAAATATTCCAAGCAGTATGTTTATATAAGAAAATAATAATATAATTTCTTTAATTTCACCATTTGACATAAAAAATTTTAGAAACCATAAAGATAGTGCTGCTAAAATAAAATTAGAAGCCGGACCAGCAGCAGCAATATATGTTTGAGCTTTTTTTGGATTTTCAAAATAAAAAGGATTTATTCTAACAGGTTTTGCCCATCCAATTCCGACAAAAACAAACATTAAAAATCCAACAGGATCAATGTGGTTTAAAGGATTAAGATTCAGTCTTTTTTCCTTTAAAGGAGTTGGGTCACCAAGCTTGTAAGCAACATATCCATGGGCTACTTCATGAAACATAAGAGCAAGAATGACAAGAGAAATAAAAATTAATTTTTCCTTTATCATATTCATTGTTAAAGAAAATCCAGCACCCAGCATGTTGTTTATTAAATACAAAGATAAAATTATGAGAGCTATTTTCAAATATTGTTTATTCATAAACATCATATTATACCATTACTTGAAAAAATTCAATCCAGTA
>JBAZDD010000001.1:0-37350 GCA_041654635.1 Candidatus Muiribacteriota bacterium | reverse complement strand
TAAACTGTTTAATACTGGGGAGTAATACGCTGCCAGCATTCCTGGTTTTGTTCCAATATATTCAATTTTCATATTATCAAGTGCTGTAACATCTTTATATATATGATTAACTCGAAGTCTTGCCCAAGGCTTTAATTCTTTAAAATAACTTCTGTCAATTGTTAAAATAACGCCCTGAAGTAAATTTTTAGCATTGTTTATATTTCCACTTCCTAGATTATCCCCGGCAGCCAGTCCCTGTAATATTTCAGGCATTGCTTTTGCATAACCCAAATATCCCATGTATCCTAAAATTGAAAAACTTCTGAAATTAAAGTTATTTAAATTATAGATTAATTCTTCATAATCCCCTTTTTTAAAAAGTATAATATTTCTTATAAATTCGGCATTATCCCCAATTGTTACATATTCTCTTTCATAAATATCAAAAGTTGAATATTTATTCGGTGATACGGATAAATTTGCAAGAAGCATTTCAGCATTACCATATTCTTCAAGTTTATTAAAACACAATGCTTCAAGAATAATAAGATATTTTGATATAACATAATCACCAATATATGACATGTAAATTTCTTCAAGACATTTTAAATACTGTTTTTCTTTATATAAAATTACTAAATCTAAATATTTAAATCTTTCAATATATTTTGTGTATTGATTCAGGTAAATATTTTTCCAATTTTGTGCTTCTGTCAAATTGCCGTTTAAAAAGTTTGTAATTGATAAAAGATACGAACTTTCTTCTTTGATTTTTTCATCTTGAGAATTTACTAAAACTGTATAGATTTCAATACATTTATGGTATTCTGCCATATTGTAATACATGAAACCCTTTAAAAATAAAGCATAATCAAGAAACTGAGAATTAGGATATGTGTCAATAAACTCTTCAATTAACTCAAGACCTTTTTCAGGACTTATTGATGAAGAATAGATTTTATAAGCCGTTCCTGCTGCTATGTTTAAAATTTTTGCCTGCTCAATAAATACACCTTCACCATATTTATTAATATAATCGTTTGAATATGATTGCGTTGACATGAAAGTATATTCGTAATATGAACCATAAAATAAATCTACTGCTCTTTTAAACAAATTTATTTCATCCTGAGGGGCTGAAATATCCGGGAATATTCTGTCACGGCTTATTACAAATAAATCCGGCATTTTATTTATAAAATAACTTTCGCCTGAAAAAATTCTGATTAAAGTATCAAACTCTTCTTCATATAAAATATAACCATATTTAAGAACATCAAAAGGGGTTTTATCATCTGTTTTTATTAGTTCTGAATCTGTAATATTTAATAAGCCAAGGTTTTTAAGTTTTAAAATATTTTTAGAATTATAATTTTTGTCAATAATATCTTTTATAGAATTATTAAAAAGCAACCTTTCATTTCTTTTTAAAACCAGCTCATTATGAAGATACTCCTGCAATTCTGTTAAATCACTTTTTTCAGGATTAAACATATAAACAGAGCTGTTTTGTTTACCATAAACAAATGAAGATAAAATTAAAAATACAAAAAAAGAAAGAAAAAATTTTTTCATTCCACCCCTCCAGTGAAGTCGTTAGAATAATTTTAAACCTTATTAGTTAATAAATCAAAAGTTTTTTTTGAATTATTCAGATTTTTATTGATATATATTGATAATTTGCAATTGAAGGTAACCGGTTCTGATCGAGAATTTTATTAATTTAAAAACTCAAGATTTGATAAAATTTCTCTTGCAGCAGAAAAATTATTTATTATAAATACTTTTTGAACAGGTATGTTTTTATCTTTTAATTCAGTATTTTTTGAAGCAAATATAAAATCAGCATTTTTTTCCAATCCACTTTCTTTATTTTGAATAAGAACTTTAATCTTCCCTGAGCTTTTTTTTAATTTAAAAAGAAAATCATCTTCTGAAATAATATTTGATAAATCTATATTGAGTCTTTCCATGGATTTTTCATCAACAATAAAATCAGTTTCATTTATGAATAAATCATATTTAAAATATCTGCACCAGTTAGTAAATTCTTTAAAGTCCTGACCGTTTTTATTATTTATGTCAGCACTGCTAATAAAAAATTCAATTTTTTTCATCTGCTGTTTTCTCCTGACCAATAATTTTCCAGATTTTTTTGTAAATTATTACTACAAATATCGAGTTTAATATTCCTTTAAGAAAATTAAAAGGGGCTACACCATAAATAATATAACTTATTACTTTAGTATTTTCCATATTAAGCATTATTTTTGCTATATATATATTTAATGGAATCATTATAAATACCATGGATAAAATTCCAAGAACCAGTCCTGTATAGGCATTTTTCATACTTTTTTTTCTATTGTAAAAAATAACTGGCGGAAGTATAAAGCTCAATCCAGCCACTGTACTCATTACAAATCCAAATATTCCATAACCATCACCTTTGAGAATCCAGAATAGAATATTTCTTAAAAAAACAGAAATAATTCCAAATAATGGACCAAGCTTGAACCCGACAAGAAGGAGTGAAACATCTGATATATCATATTTAAGCCATGTAAAAGCCCCAAAAAAAGGGATTTCAAAAAGCATGAGCACAAATGCAAGTGATGAAAATACAGAACAAAGTACTATTTTTAATAGACGCGAAGGTTTTTTTGCCATTATTTATTCACCCCAATTTCTTTTCTGGTTAAATTTGAATTTTCCTGCAAAGAAAGAATTTATTCCTTTACTTATAAATATATTATAAAATTTTACTGACTGATTGTAACTCAGTATTTCTTTTTCAATTATTTTATTTATTTCTTCAAGCTCTGTATGAGAATTGATTTCATTTTTCTGAATTATTAACTTATTAATATTAATGTACTTGTTTTCAATTTCTTCATTCAGCATTGCAATCTGATTGTATTTTGCCATAACTGAGGCTCCAAAGAGAAGCAAAAAGCCAATAACTGTGGCAAGAATTATTATTAGTTTATTTTTCATCTGAAGATTCCAGCAGAGAAATCATTTCTCTTGCAATAGCGTTATAAGTTTCAGAATTGTTACTGATTAAAGTGAGCAGATTTATTGCATCGAAATAATTATTCTGCGATATTAGAGTTTCTGCTTTTCTAAGCAGGTTAAAATAATATTCATCACCTGTATCATTGTTTTTTTCAGAAATATTTTCAGTATGTTTTTCTATGTCAGTTAATGTATTATTTTCTGATGAAATATTAATAAATTCCTTTTCAAAACTTTTGAAAAACTCCATTTCTGAAATTATGTTATTTCCTTTTTTAAGATTTTCAACAATTTGAACTATTCCTTTCGTTGAATATATATCTTCATTTTTGAGAAATTTTATTACTTTTATATAAAAAAGGGCTTTTTCAGAATAAGTATTTCCAGCTTTAGAGGAATTTACATATTTTTTAAGTTTATATTCTTTTACCCAGAAACGCAGCAGTCTTTCTTTAATTTCTGTAATTTTTAATATATCTTCTTTTGTGTATGGAAATTTTCCCATATCAGTCTGTGCTCCTCATTATAATTTCAACAAGCTGTTCAAAATTAATACCTGCTGCTTTTGCCTGTGCAGGAAGGTCTGATTGATCGGTCATTCCCGGTGATGTATTTATTTCAAGTATATAAGGAATATTGTTTTCATCAACTATCATATCAACTCTTGAAACACCGTGGCAGTGACAAATTTTATGGGCTTTTTCCGCCATGGTTTTAATTTTATTTTCAACCTGAACTGGAAAATCAGCAGGAATTATAAAATCAGTCATTCCAGGGGTATATTTTGCTTCATAATCATAAAATTTATTATGGGGTTTCAGCTCAAGTATGGGAAGTACTGTCAATTCTTCACAACCTATTATGCCAACTGTTATTTCACGCCCTCTTATAAATTTTTCAACAAGAACATTTTTATATTCTTCAAGATTGTCAGAAAAATATTTTTCTAATTCTTCTCTGGTTTCAATTATTGAAACTGCTATGCTTGAACCTTCAGAGTTTGGTTTTGCAACTACAGGAAAATCAAATTTATCAAAATTCAAATTTCCTTTGATATAATCTCTATAAGTTACGGTCTGAAATGGTGAATTGTTTATTCCGGCTTCTGATAGAAGCTGTTTTGTTACGGCTTTATTCATACATATTGCAGAGCCTAATACTTTACTGCCCGTATATTTTATATTGTAAAGCTCTAAAAATCCCTGAATTGTACCATCTTCACCATAAGTTCCATGAAGTGCATTATAAACACGCGAAAT
Organism: Candidatus Muiribacteriota bacterium; assembly: GCA_041654635.1. Lineage (GTDB taxonomy): Bacteria > Muiribacteriota > Muiribacteriia > Muiribacteriales > Muiribacteriaceae > JBAZDD01. Next base: position 33,091 of record JBAZDD010000001.1, on the reverse strand, counting down.
TTTTTCTTTTCGAATATTTAATAAAAGATTATCATCTGTATCAAGAGTTACTACCTCGTATCCATTTTTCTGAAGTGCTTCAAGAACATTTTTGCCACTGCGTAGTGATATTTCTCTTTCTTTTGACTTTCCTCCCATTAGAAGGCCAATTTTTTCATTCATATTTTATATTTACCTTTTTATCTTTAATAAAAACACTGATTCCTGAAAGGTTAAGCACTTTTTTAGCTGTTATTATCATTATTGAATCTGTATTGAAAAAATCTTCAATACATCCTGCTTCTGTGTAAATTTCAATCATAAAACCGGCAGAATCACCTGGGCTGAATTTAAGTTTAATCTTGTTTTCTTCTCCCATTTTTTTCATCATATCCTGAATTATCAGTATAACTGCTTTTTTAAAATCTTCATGCAGTTTATAAAAATAATCTTTTTCAGGAAGTATAAAATCAAGGCATTTTTTTCCATTTTCGCATTTTGAATAAAAAATCAGAAAAACATCTTTTAAAATTTCAGTTAGATTTAATTCCTTAATTTTTGAATTTATATTACTGAACTCTTTTTCAATATTATCAATAAAAATGTTCAGATAATTATCTGTGTTTAAAACTTCATTTTTTATTTTTTTTATGTATTCTTCCTGCTCATCATTCATTTTCCCCGCAATTCCTGCAAGAAGTATTTCAGTATAGCCTAAGATTATTGATAATGGTGTTTTAACAATATGTGACAGATTTTCAATTGTGATTTCACTTATGTCTTTTTTATCCATTAAAAAATAGGTCCAAAGTTAAAATAGTTTCGGGTTTTTCTACCAGACTCAACAGGTTTACCCCAGTCAAGTCGGAGTATTCCAAGTGGTGTTTTAAACTGTAATCCTATTCCATAAGCTGATTTTGAACCAGATTTGGAAATTCTGTCATTAAAATTCATACTTCCTGTATCATAAAAAAGACATAATTTAAATGCTTCGCTCATTGAATATCTGAACTCAAGATTTCCCAGAGCCATTTCCGTTCCAGAAAATTCTCTTAATCTATACCCTCTCAGTGAGTTGCCTCCACCTAAGGATAAAAGTTCGTAATCTTCAACAGAACCTTCTCTTACGTCAATTTTACCATATTTAATTCTTGTTGCTAATACCATTCTCGGTGAAAGCTGTTTGAAATTTCTAAAATCAGTAGTGTATCTTGTATATTCATCAGGTCCTTTTAATAATCCACCGGTATAGTCTATCCATGAAATTGCATAATATCCATAAGTTGGATAGAAAATATTATCTCTGACATCTTTTGATATGGAAAGACTTAATGTCTGAGAATTTTTATCTTTTATACCTGCGGTTGCTGGACTTATCTGTATATTTTCATTATAAAAAGTTGCTCCAAATCTTGAAAATCTTGTGTAATATTTTCCCCAGGAAATATTAAAACCTTTTTTTCTTTCCTCGTATGTTGACAGAAATACTCCAGTTGAAGAATAACTGTCTCTTTCATATTTTGTATCATAAAAATTTATTCCCTGACTTATTTTTTTATCTTTCCATCTTGGATTATAATATCCAAGCTCATAATTGTCATATCCACCGAATTCTGCTTTAACATTAAGAGTAAAACCTTTTCCTTTGAAGTTTTTTTCTCTGACTTCTATTAATCCAGTCAATCCGTTTTCAGAACCATAGGTTCCCCCAAAACGAAATTCTCCTGTATTATCTTCTTCAATTTCAATTTTAAGATCTATATCACCATCTTCATTTGGCTGCGGAATAAAGTCAATTTTTTTAAAATATCCTGTATTGGCAAGATTCTGATATGATCTTCTCATTTTAACAAAATCGTAAGCTGATCCAACTTCAAACTCAAGCTCTCTTGTAATAACATTATCTCTTGTTTTAAGATTACCTTCAATTTCAATACTGTTAACCTGAGAACGATATATTTTTATAATAACTTTATCAAATTCTTCGCTCAGATTAATAGATGACTCTCCACCCAGTATAACACCTTTTTCAAAAAAGTAATCTCTCAGACTTATAAGATCTTCACGAAAACTATTAATGTTGAGTATATCTCCTTTTTTAGTTTTCATTCTTGATATAATTTCATTTCTGTCAAGAATTTCTTCCTCACCTTCAATTATTATGTCTTTAATCACAGGGAATTCAAGAACCTGAATGTTTAGATTTGCCGCTTCTCTGCTTACAGGAACAATGGTCACTGCTGCGTTGCCAAAAAAACCAAGTTCAAGAATTTCATTTTTAAGATTTTCAGAGAAATCAACTAATTCTTTTTCTGACTGTGGAATTTTATCGCCTTCTCTAACTGAAATTGAAAGCTTTATCACTGAATCCATAATTGTATTATTTCCAGCAAGATTTACCTTATTTATAACGAAGCCATGAGAGTTTATCAAAAATAAAACCATAAAAATAAATAATAAATAACTTTTTTTCATAAAATAATACTCCTTATAACGTACGATACAATAAAAATACCAAGTATTGCAGTAGATAGCAACTTCAATACATATTTATTATACATATAACCGGTTACTGAATAAAATATAAAAAGGAAAAAGGCTGTTAAATCTGGTTTAAATAAAGTTATAATCCAGTAAAAAAAAATTATATAAGATGAAATAATTGAAAATACTAATGATTTAACCGAAATTTTTAAAATAAGTAGATTTTTTATTTTATTTTTTTTTATAAAATAAAATAAAATTCTTTCAGACAAAACCAGCAGGGAAATACTTACTGACCATAATAGAAAAAAAAGTTCAATTCTGCCGTATGAGCCCAATTTTTGTTGGTAGAATAAAAAAATATCTGTCATCTTTAACTAACCTTCCTGATACTCCAATCATCTGATTTAATGCGATTTTGGAGTTATCAGGGAAAATCACTCCTACTCTCACGCCTTTTTCATTTTTTAAAACTAATCCTCTGTTTAATATCACCTTATCAACAATTCCCTTGAAATCTACATTTTCCTGAGTTGTTGAAGCTGAGGATGATTTTAATCCGCGCTTTTGACCAAGTTCTCTTGCTTTCTGAGCAACTTCATCTCTATCGTCATCCATCAGTTGTTCAAGCTCTCTGTCAAGCTCGGTAAGTTCAAGACTTTCTATTACAAACATAGCTGATATTACATAATAATCTTCCTTTGAAGCCATCATGTTTTTTATAACTGATAACATTTTTTCTCTGTCAAGATTTTTTATTGCTTTTAGAGCATTTGCTTTTACTCTGTTATCAGGATCATTTATCATAGGCATTATATAAGGAAAAACTGCTGAATGTCCGAGTGTTTCAAGTGCTTCAATAGTATTTGCTCTCACTCTGTTATCTTCATCTTTCAGATAAATTACAACAATTTTCAGATAATTAACCCCACCCAATTTACATAATGCTTTCACCAGAGTAGCTCTCACAAAAGGATGAGCTTCCGGTTTAAGCATATTTACAAGCTGTGGGAGAAAATCTTTAAGATTATTCTGCATTATATGCATTATTGCTTTGACAACTGTTTCATAATCATCTGAATGGAGATAATCAGACAGCTTACTTCCTGATGATTTTTCTGGTGAAGCATTAGCTTCGGTGTTCTGTAAAACAGGTTTTGGTTTTTCAGGTTCATCCGAAACCTTTGAAGCTTCCTGCGGATTTATTTCAGCAAGAACTTTTTTTGCAAGATATTTTTTACCCAAATCAGGAGAAGTTGTAATAATCTGCATCAACAGTCTTTTTGCCTGATTTTTATCAACATTTTTCAAACTTTCTATTGCATCACGCCATATATTCGGGTCTGTACTATCAAGTTTAAATATAATTTCAGATATTTCTGCCATTTATTTACCTATGTATTCACTCCATAAATCTTCAAGCTCATAATATTCGCGTTTTTCTTCACTCATTATATGTACTACAACATCTCCTGTATCAATAACAAGCCATCCCGCTGCCAGATTAAAATTCTGCTCAATATTGTAAATGTGAACATTATTATCTTTGAGACTTACTCTTAAATTTTCATATATTGTTTTTATATGAGGGTCTGAAGAGCCGGAACAGATTACAAATTTATCAATAAGCTGTTTTTCAGGAGCATCTACAACTAAAATGTCTATTCCTTTCTTTTCTTCAATTTTTTCAACAATAAACTTGATTTTTTCTTCTAAATTCATTAATTTCCTCCAAAGCAATAATAGCTATAAAACTGGCGGCCAGCAAAACGATGGGTCAGGCCGCATATTTAAGCTCAACTTCAGGCGCGGCCAGCAAAACGATGGGTCAGGCCGCATATTTAAGCTCAACTTCAGGCGCGGCCAGACCCTAGCATTTCCTCTATTGTTTCTAATAATATTTTAGGGCTGAATGGTTTTACCAGATATTTATCTGCTCCTGATTCATTTCCTCTTTCTATATCATTTTTCTGACCCTTAGCTGAAAGCAGAATAATTTTCACTTTCATTTTCAACTCTTTTTTCACTTTTGAACAAACTTCAAACCCATTCAGTTTTGGCATCATTATATCAAGAATTACAAGGTCTGGTTTCTCTTTAACTATTTTTTCAAAAGCTTCTCCACCATCCTCTGCTGTTATGACATTATATCCTGCTTTTGTCAAATTAAACTGAATAATTCTCAGAATATTTTTTTCATCATCAGCCACCAGTATCTTTTTCAAATCCGCCCCCTGCATATATATGCTATTCCAAATCAATTTTAATTGTTACTTCATTTCCTTTTTTGTTGTATTTTATTGAAGAGCAAAGCTCTTTAACAATAATAATACCTCTGCCTCGTTCTGATTTTATGTTAATATCACATTGCTTACTGATTTTTTCCTGCCAGTTAAAACCCTTGCCTTCATCTATTATTTTAATTGTGAGATTTTTTGATGTAATTTTATGGTATATTGCTATGTTTCGATTATCATTGTATTTATTACCATGCTCAATAGCATTGCTTAAAATTTCATCTATAATGAGTCTTATTTTAAACTTCAAATCCTCATTTTCATAACCTTTCATTTTAAGAAGATTCTGAATGTACCAGTGTAACCTTGGTATCTGGGATTTATTTGAAGATATTATAAATTTTCGTTCAAAATAATCTATTGCTTTACAAATTATAATTGATATATCATCATTCTGTTTTTGACCTTTATAAAAGTTTTCAAGTTTTTTTATTAATTTGTCTTTTATTTCTTCAGGACTTTTTTCAATATTATCTCTGATTATTTTCTCCATTTTTTTTAACCCAAAATTCACACCTTTTGAATCTTCTGCATCAATAACCCCGTCAGTATATAAAACAAGAACATCACCGACATCAAGATTGTATTCTTCCTGTCTTATTATACAGTCTCGGAACATTCCAAGGAAAAGCCCCTGAGGATTTATTGATATTATTTCTCCACTTTTCTTAAATATAAGTGGTGGATTATGACCTGCTTTCGCAATTTCAAGTTTTCTTGTCTCCCAGTTGTAAAATCCAAAAGCCATGGTAACGAATCTGTGTCCTTCAATTTCTGTAAGAAGTTCATAGTTTATTTTTTCAAGTAATTCTTTTGGAGAATCGTAAAGAGTAACATTTGACTTTACTATGGATTTTGTAAGTGCCATTATGAGAGACGCAGGAATGCCTTTTCCAGAAACATCTCCAATACTTATTCCCAGATTAGAATTATTATGCCAGAGAAAATCAATATAATCTCCACCAACTTCAAAAGTCGGAATGTTGATATGACTTAATTCAAGTCCCGGAACAAGTGGGTTTTCACGAGGAAGAAACATTTTCTGGATTTTTGCTGCAACTTTCAACTCATTTTCCATTACCTTTTTTTTCATTACTTCTTCTAAAGCTGAAACCAGAGAAAGAGCTGTTGAAACTTGAAGTGAAAAAATAAGCATCAGATTTCTGATTTTTTCATCAAATAAACCTGATTTTTTATTTTTCTTTACCAGAGTGAGCACACCTATTGAGCCGCTTTTACCATATAATGGAACAGAAAGAAGTGAATTGTAATGTTTTAAAGCTTCCTGTTCAAAAAATTTATATCTTTCCTCTTCAAAAGGAATTCTCATTGATTCATTATTTTTCTGACAATAATCTGAAATCTTTAATATTATTTCTTTTTCACTGCTTGAAAAATTTTTTTCTTCACCAGATTTACTGTAAACTTTGAAAATATTTTTGTCAAAAAAGTTTAGAATTACAAGATCTGATTTTATTGGTTCAAGCTCCATGAAAAGTTCACAAATTTTTCCTGTAAGTTCATCTAAATCCATATATGTTATAACTTTATCAAAAATTTTTTTTGTAAATTCATGAAATACAAAAAGTTCTTCAGTATATTCAGAAAGTGCAAAAAGACTTTCTTCAAGTTCAACGTTAAGATTTTCAAGTTTGACTTTATCTTTTTTTACCTGCATGTATAATTTTGCATTTTCTATGGCAATCGCAGCCTGAGAAGCGAGTGTATTTGAAAAAATAAGGTCTTTTTCAGTAAACTGTTTTGAGTTTTTCTTATCATTTACATTGAACACACCTATAACTTTATTTTTAAACACAAGAGGAACTGAAAGACATGATTTTGTAAAATATCTTGGTCTGTTTTTTCTTGCAAAAACCGGGTCATGCTCAACATCCTGAATGAGCACTGGCTCACCTGTTCTGGCAACCTCTCCACTAATTCCTTCCCCGACTTTAATTTTAACTTTTTTTATAATATTATGTGGAATACCTACTGCAACAGCAATTTTCAGAGTATCAGATTCTTCATCATCAAAAAGCATGAGTGAACCATGCATTGCATTTATTGAGGATAAAGCGTTTTTAAGAATAAGAATAAGCACTTTGTCAAGCTGCAACTCAGAAACAATAGCATTGTTTATACTTACAAGCCTTATCCAATCCTCAATACTGAATTTTTCGTATATTTTTCTATTCATAATTCATAAGGAAATTTAATAATTACTTTTGTTCCCTTCCCTTTTTCCGATTTAAATGTAATAAAACCCTGGTGCAGGTCTATTATATTTTTCACAATATTAAGTCCCAATCCGAATCCTCCAATTTTATCAGTGTGTTCAGACTGTTCTCTGAAAAATTTTTCAAAAAGTTTTTCCAGATTCTTTTCAGCAATTCCAATTCCGGTGTCTTCAACTTCTATTTTAACAGATTTTTTCTGTTTAGTTAAAGAAATAATTATTTTACCGCCATCTTTATTATATTTTATCGCATTACTTATTATGTTATAAAAAACCTGTTCAAGTTTTATTAAATCAGCTTTGATAACAAAATTTTCCTGATCGCTGTATTTTTTTACTACTGTGATTTTTTTTTCTTTAATTAAATAATCTATTCCTGTAATGATTTTGTTAATTATAACACCTATATCAAGATTTACCAAATTTAATGAAACATTTCCCGATTCAAGCTTTGAAGTATCAAGAATTTCTACTATAAGATTCAATAATCTTTCACTTTCATCGTTGATTACGGATAAAAATTCTTTAAATTCTTCAGGATAGCCTTTTTTATCAGATGCGATTATCTCAAGCAAAGTTTCTGTATAAGCTCTTATCGAAGTAAGAGGAGTTTTAAGTTCATGTGAAACGTTTGAAATAACCTGATCTTTAAAATCATCAATTTCTTTTAATTTTTCAAGTTCCATTGAAGTTGTAATATCTTCAATATGAATTATTGCCCCTGTAATGTTTTTATGAATTCCTTCAAATGGAAGTATTGTAAATTTCAGGTATTTCCCCGCAAGTTCCACCATGTGATTTTTTATTTCACTGTCATGAAGACATTGGGCAATTTTTTCAAAAAATTCAGGTGTAAACCAGTTTGAATAAAAAAGTCTTATGTTTTTCAGCAGAATATCTTTTTTTGTAAATCCAAGAAAAGTTTCGGCTGCCTTATTTATTGTGGTTACAATATAATCGTTGTCAACTACAATAAGACCTTCGTTAAAATTTTCAATAACATTATTCAGATAATTTTTAATATTATCAAGTTTTCTTTTCTGATCATCAATTGAAGAATATAATGTTGAATTTTCAATTGAAACGGTTACCTGAGCTGATATTATATCAAGAATGTCCTGTTCTTCTTTTGTAAGATTGTTACTGTCTTTTGCTGTTCCAATAAGCAGAATACCAAGCGAGCGATTTTTCATTATTAGAGGAAGAAATATATAACTTCCTTCCTTGTATTTTCTGTCCAATATTATTCTCTTATTTTGAAGAATAACCCAGTCAAATATGTTTTCTTCCTGAATATCTGATACTTCTTCATAGGATTCTTCGGATAAATTTCTGTATTTTACAAGTTCAAAATTGTCTTTCATTAAATAAACTGCAATTTCTTCATAGGTAAACATTTCAAAAAAAAGATCGAAAATTGCATCAAGACTTTCTTCAAGTGTGGTTGAATGAAGAAATCTATTTGACAGCTTATTGAAGTTAATAATCAAGTTGTCTAACGCATGTTTTAGTTCTCTATTCTCTTTTTCAAGCTTCTGAACGTTATTCATTATACTCCGGTATGACCAAATCCACCACTGCCTCTACCTGTTTCAGATAAATTGTCAGAAATTTCAAATTGAGCTTTCTCAACTTTATTGACAATCATCTGAGCTATTCTCATTCCATTTGTTACTGTAAAATCTTCTTTCCCATGGTTGATAAGAATAACTTTAACTTCTCCACGATAATCTGAATCAATTGTTCCCGGAGAATTAAGTACGGTTATACAGTTTTTAAAAGCAAGACCACTTCGAGGTCTTATCTGCACTTCATAACCATGGGGGATTTCCATTGAGAATCCACAGGGAATAAGCGCGCTGCAATTTGGTTTTATTAAAATATTTTCATCAACACAGGAATAAATATCAGCTCCGGCAGCATTTTCAGACATATACTCAGGACTGATAAAGTTTTTTTCATCAATAATATTTATTTTAATTTTCATCAGTAAGCCTCTTTCTGTTTTCTGATATTTGAACGTTCAACATCAAAAACATAACCTATTATTTTTCTTCTAACCATATCAATTATTTCTTCAAAATTTATTCCATATTTATACATTACAGATTTTCCGCGTCTTATCGATATTGCTCTCATTATTTTACCTTTTATATCAAACTCTTCATCACCAAGCTTGAATTTTGTCTGAACAAACTGATCTTTTTCCATTTTTTCAGGAGTTCTGAGAAAAACTCCACCCCCTGAAACGTCCATAATATAACCTTTTTTCAAAATTGGAATAATTTCCGGTTCTTCGCTTAATGTATATTTCTGATAATAAAACGGGAGTCTGACATCAACTCTTACATAGTTTCTTCGCTGAATTCTTTCTATAGATTTTGGAAAATCTATTACAAGATTTGGCTTTACACCTTCCTCAATTCTTATTAAAGGTTCATTGAATATGTAAATAGCACCTGGTTCATTTTCTCTGAAGAAACTCAGGCTTAAAAGAGTTTTTGGCCAGAATTTAACCTGAGTTCCATCATTGTTTTCAGGTATCTGTATGTATAATTCCTGATTTTTCACAATTTTAACAATTGATGAAAGATAGTTTCCCCTGAAAAGACCAGATTTAACCTCAATAAGAAGGTTCAACCCCTGCTCTAATTTTTCAAGATGTTCCCCAGCGCCGTCAGCCATTAATCCAACCCCCTGAAAAGTGTTAAAGTATTCTGAAAGCAATTACTGCTGAGTTCTTCAATACTTTCATTTCTGATATCGGCAATTTTCTGTGCTGTGTGTATGATAAATGCTGGTTCATTTCTTTTTCCGCGATTTGGAGAAGGTGTCATGTATGGGCAGTCAGTTTCAAGAAGCAGTCTGTCTTTTGGAACAATTTTTACCGGTAAAACATCGCTTTTTCTCCACGTTACTGTGCCTGTAAAAGAAATATGCAATCCCAGTTCAAGAAAATCTTCAGCCTGTTTCTCGTTGCCTGAAAAACAGTGCATAACCCCGTGTTTTATATTTGAATTTTTTAAAATGCTGAGAGTTTCATCATAAGCGTCTCGACAGTGAATAACAACTGGTTTTTCAAATTTTTTTGCAATTTCAAGCTGTTTTTCAAAAGCACTGATCTGATTTTCTTTTTTTGAATAACATTTGAAATAATCAAGTCCGATTTCTCCCAGCGCAATTATTTTTCTATATTTAAGGTAGTTTATAAGATAATTTTGAATTGAATCATCAAAATCATCAGCATGATGTGGGTGAATTCCCAGTGTTCCATAAATTGAATCATACTGCTCAACAATTTTTAAAGTATCCATCATGGTATCAAGATCGTATGATACATTAATAATTTTTTCTATTTTATTCTCAATGGCTCTGTTTATGACTTCGTCACGGTCGGCATCAAAATTTTCATGAGTAATATGGGCATGAGAATCAATATACATTAAAACCACCTGTTTTTAGATTCATATTTTTCAACAACAATTTTTCCTTCATCAAAAAGTTTTAAAAATGATTTAACAACCGCCGGGTCAAACTGACTTCCAGAACATCTTTCAATTTCAGCTCTTGCGATTTCTGCTGGAAGCCCTTTTCTGTATGGTCTATCTGAGGTCATAGCATCAAATGTATCTGCTACAGCAATAATTCTGGCACCTACAGGTATATCTTCGCCTTTCAGACCTTCAGGATAACCATTACCATCCCATCTTTCATGATGATATCTTACAATGGGAACTATATCCTCAAGAAAAGAAACTGAACTTAAAATGTCAGCACCAATCACTGGATGTTTTTTAATTACATCAAATTCGTCTTCTGTAAGTCTTCCATTTTTATTCAAAATTGTTTCAATAATTCCTATTTTACCTATATCATGAAGCATCCCAGCGTATTCAAGTCTTTCAATAAAATGTTTATCAAATCCTAAATCCAGTGCAATAGGAAGTGCGTATTTTGTTACCTGGGAAGAATGACCACCAGTATAGGAATCTTTTGCATCAAGAGCATTTGAAAGTGCTTTGATTGTACTTTTATAACTGTCTTTCATTGTATCATAAAGATTTGCATTTTCTATTGCAACAGCTATCTGGGATGAAAGAATTGTAAGTAGTTCAAGATCATTTTCGTTAAAAATTTCATTATTATTTTTATCATTAACGCTTAAAACTCCAATAGTTTCATTTTTAATTTTCAGGGGAACACATAGAAAAGAATTTGTTTTATAATGCTCTTTTTTATTTTCATCCTGATTTTCATTATGTTTTGATTTTTCAATAAGCTCTGGCATTTCTTTTTCAATATTTTTTATAAGAAGTGGTTTTCCTGTTTCAGCAACTTTTCCAATAATTCCTTCACCTATTTTTATTTTAAGATTATTTATAAGCTCTTTTTTCAACCCTTTACTGATTTTAAGTATAAGATTTTTTTTATCCTCATCAAAAAGAAAAAGACTTACTCTTCCAACTTTTAAAACATCTACTGTTACTGACAAAACCATATCAAGCAATCTTTCAAGGTCTAATATGCTGTTTATGGCAGAACTTATGTTGTGAAGTTCACCTAATTCCTGAATTTTTGAATCAAGTAAATTTTTCAGTTCAAACACATCTTTTCTGTCACCATTTCTTGAATTGGTTGCAATAAGTGCAATAAAAAGAAAAAGTGCTATGGCCAGAAATTTATAAATAAGTTCGATTTCAGTCATAAACATGAAAAACACCAGAGTCATAACCCCATTGTTAAAAGTCATGTACAAAGAAGTGTCGGTTCGTTGAAATACTTCATCATCATTTTTATTCCAGAAATATATAGTGTTTGTTATGAAAAAAAATGCTGTGAAAATCCAGAAAATCCAGCTGTAATTGCTGGAAAGTCGGAATGAAAAAAGAAACCATATAACAGAATTAAGAATGTTTATTAACATATATCTTGTAAAATTCATTTAAAAACTATTCTCCCTTTTTTTCACACTTCATTTTATTTAATTTTTCAAGTATTTCAGGCGAGAACAATGTATATCGGTTTCTGCCTGTCTCTTTTGAATAATAAAGAGCTGTATCCGCAAATTCTATTAATTCTGCTTTATTATCTGAATGTTCCGGATACGATGAAACCCCAAGACTTACTCTTATTGGAACTATTTTATCTTCAACATAAAATTCATTATCTTCAATATTTTTTCTTATTCTTTCAGCAGGGATTGCAGCAGCCTCACAATCCTTTTCGGGTAGTATGATTGCAAACTCTTCACCACCATATCTTGCGGCAATATCAACGTCTCTTATACTTTTTTCAATCAGTCTTGCAACAATTTTTAATACTTTGTCTCCAACCTGATGTCCATATGTGTCATTGAAATTTTTAAAATGGTCAATATCAAACATTATAAGAGAAAGTGGTTTTTTATATCTTATTGCACGTGCAAGTTCTTCATCAAATCTCTGCTGGAAATATCTGTGAATATATAGTTTTGTCATACCATCTGTAATTGCAAGTCGGTATAAAATAGCTTTTTCGATAGCGATGGCAGCCTGAAGCACGATTGCAGTAAAAAGCTCCTTATCACTTTCAGTATAAGTATTTGGTATTGATTTAGAAATATTAATAACACCAAGAATTTTATCTTTAACTTTGAGTGGAGCGGAAAGCAGTGTTCCACTTTCAACTTTTCTTCCTTTCATTTTTTCAAATCCAGCTTCTTTCATCGTATCATAAATAAGAAGAGGTTTTCCTGTTCTAAGAACCCATGCAACAATACCTTTATTCGGATTAATAAAAGTATCTCTTTTAATATCTGTCGGTAATCCATAAGAAGCTTCGATGGTAAGCATTTCTGACTCATCATCAAAAAGCATTATTGAACCTTTTTCAGCTTCAAGAACTTTTACAGTAACATCCATTATTTTTGACATTAATTCTTTATAATCAAGTATTGCGCTTATGGTCTGACTTATTTCATATAGAATTTTTAAATCATTAATTTTTTTTCGAAGATTAATTCTCATTTTATCAAAAGCTCTTGCAAGCTCACCAATTTCATCTTCAGATTCAATAAAAAGCTCCTGAGTTAAATCCCCGTTTGCAATATTTAAAGCTCCTACATGCAGAGTTTTCATCGCACGTGTAATACCATGAGCAAATAATATAGCCAGAAGAACTGCCAGCATGGTTCCAAGAACAACTATGAAAATAATTTTCAACATAAGTCTTTTTGCTGGTTCAAAAGCTTCTCTTTCAGTCTGTTCTACAACAACACCCCAGTCGGGAGTAAATAATTCTTTAATATCTGTAACGTTACCTTTGGTGTAAAGTTCAGTCTGAACGTATGAAACAAGTTTCAGCGTTCTTGAATATCTGTCAAGAGTTGTAGAGCCCCCGAGACCAAAAGATTTAATTTCTTGAATTTTATCTTCAGAAAGCAGTTTAATTCCAGGATTTATTTTATCGTTTGAATGAGCAATAAGAAATCCTGATTTATCATCAACAACAAAAGCAAAACCAGTTTCTCCAAATTTTATTCTGTTTACAACTTCCCATATTTCACTGAGTTTTATTTCAGCTATAAGAACTCCAATCATATCTGAAAGTTTATCTTTTACATAAACTCCCATTAACTGGAAAGGTTCAACAACATCATCACTCATAATTTTATTATTTTTTTTAAAATATACATCTGAATAAAAGCCTTTACTTACACTTGCTCCACGGACGATACCCTGATACCAGTATTTTAAAACATTAGGGTCAATTTCAGTTATTTTTTCAAGAGATTCAACCTTTACACCAAAATCATCATAAGCTGCCATACCTTTTGTTCCGTATCTGTCAATATAATAAAGTGCATTGAAAATAGGAAAATTTTTTATTGTTGTTCTTAAAATTGTTTCAATTTCTTCACCAAAATTATCATCCTGAAAACTTGGTATTCTTGAGGTAGAATTCAACATCTGATGAACAGTGATAATTTTATGATTAAGTTCCTGAGCAACAACGTTTGCAATACCTGAGTTAGAGGTTATAATAAGCTCTCTGATAACAATTTTCTGGTCGTTAAAAGCTCTGTAACCAAGTATTATCAAGGGAATAATTCCAACAATAAGAAATAGTATCATAAGTTTTGTCTGCATTGATATGCGAACAGATTCATCTTCAAAATATACGTTTTTTTTCATATAAATAAAGTCCAGTACTGTAATTATTATATTATTATCGTATTTTAACACATAATTATTTATTTTTAAATAATTTTTTTATTTTTTTTTAATAATTTAAATGTGTTATAATATGAAATCATGAAAACTATACGCGAAGACATTTTTAATGAAATAGTAAACAAAAATTTTTCTCTATTGTCAACCCATGGTCAGAATTATCTCAAAGACAATGATATTTTAGAAATGATGAAAACATATTCAACTCATACAGATTCAGATATAATAATTGAAATTGGTACCGGTGCAGGTGTTTTAACATCAAAACTTTGCGAAACAGAAAAAAAAGTTATTTCATACGAATCTGATGATAGAATTTATAATATTGTTAAAAAACTTGAAAAAGAATTCCCAAACTTATCTTTAATCAGGCAGGATTTTTTAAAAAGTGCACTTCCAATAAATAAAAAATATTCTGTAATAGCAAATATTCCATACTCTGTTACTTCAGAGATACTAAAAAAACTGCTTACAAACATCAACCTTCCGGAAAAAATTCTTGTGATGGTTCAAAAAGAATTTGCAGTCAAGGTTGTTAAATGTAATCCGGTAAATGCACAGACGATTTTTTTAAACACGACTTGTGATTGTAAAATTTTCAGTCATGTTTCCAAAAACAGTTTTTTCCCAAGACCAAGAGTAGATTCATGTCTCCTTGAAATAATCCCAAAAAACACTTTCGCACCAACCTTGAACTATTTTGATTTTTTAAAAAAACTTTTTTTAGCCAAAAGAAAGAGTGTCAAAGCTAATTTGAAAATCAATAATATTGATTTTGATACAAGTGTTATAAACAAAAGACCTGAACAACTTTCAAAAGATGAATTCATTTCTCTATACAATATGTTCAAAGTTGTTCTTTAAATAATCAGCAAGAATTTTTACTGGATCCTTTTTAAATTTTATTCTATCTTTAAACCGAAATTCAGGAAACATAGAACCGCCATGATGACCTCCCTGGGCAAGAAAATCGGTTACAACAACATCGGTCAATAAATCCATATCCAGATTACTTCTCTTTTTCCCCTCTTTAATAAAATGCAATTTTGTATAATAGTCTTTAGTTGACCTTTTCAATACTTTTTCAATATCTTTCATAGAAACCGACATTATATACAAATCAGTGTGATATCCTAATATGTATTTTAAATCTTCAAAAGTCACTTTTCCCTTAAGCATTACAGGATTTATAAGACTTGAGTTTAATATGATATTTTTTATTCCAGTTTCATGTTTAATCGATTGAAGAACTGCGTGAGTTATTACGTTATCTGAATATTTTTCAAATATTAAATTTTCTTTATTAAAAATAACAGATTTTAATTTTCGTTTATAATTTGAAATTTCCTCAATATAACTCTCTTCTACTTTAAATTCTGAAACATTATAATTTTGACCTGAATAAGCTGAAAGTTTTTTGTTATTAAAGCATAATGTAACTTTCCCAACAAGTTCTCCATATCCTCCAGCATGAAAAATCAGTGTTTTTTTATATAGTTCAGGGGAAGTCATTCTTGTATGGCTGTGACCACCTAAAATTAAATCCACTTCAGGAACTGTTTCAGCTATTCTTCTGTCTTCATTAATACCCAAATGTGAGAGAAGTATTATAAAATCAACATCATTAAGTTTTTTTACGTTTTCTATTATGGTCCTTGCGGTATCTTTAAATTTAAAAAAATCAGAATTGACATAAGTTGTTATTCCAAAAATTCCAATTTTCACTCCATCAATTTCAATTATTACATTTTCGATAAAATCATTTTCAACCACAGGTTTGACATTTGAAATAATTTTTTTAACATTACCTTTCAGTACAAAATCTCTGATTTTTGGTATTTCAGAACTCAGGTCATGATTGCCTGGAAGCCAGAAATCAATTACTTCAGGAGTTTTCATTATAATCAATTCCCCCGAATAAAACCTTGAAAATAAATCACCTGTATCTACAGAAATGCAATTATTTGTACTATTTTGTTTAATAATATTCGAAGCATTTAACGCAAGAAAATTACCATGAAGATCATTTGTCAGAATAATATCAAGTGTCGTGTTTTTCAATTTTTCAACTCTTCCACTGATACTTCAAAAAAATCAGAATTTTTCTCAGACATGAAATAATCTTTCCTGAATTTTACAGAATACGCTACCTGTTTTCTTAAAAAAGTATATGAACCATTTCTTTCTTTTTTATAATCAATATTTTGATTTTCAAATTCAGGATGTATTGTTTTTCCAAATGGAGTTTTAAACAGAATATTAACAGCCGTATTTTTTTCAGTTACTTTAAAATCAAGTGGAGATGGAATAGCATAAACAAAATTGAAATAATTTAAAGGTAGCATTTTATAAGGTTTATCTTCCCCGTAACTATCCTGATAAACAAGAAAAAAATAATCATCGACTTCATAATAGCCACATATCATTACGGCATGAGATGAAGCTGTAAGTTCTGCTCCAAAATGTCTTAAACCTAAACCGGCAAAAAGAGCTCCATAATTTTTTAATGCTTTTTTAATCTGTTCTGATGTAAAAAGAAAATTTTCATCATTAATTTTAAGACTTTCAAATTTGTTCAAAACATTGTAATATTTTCTTTTTTTAAAAATTTCTTTTGTTACTTCCCAGTCTTCTATTTCATCTGGTATTTCATCAAATTTACTTAATATTTCAACCACTCCTTCAATACCATAAGTTACAGATTCTTTCGTTACAGGGTCTTCATAAAAAAAAGCTGGAAGTATTTTGAAATTTGGATTATTTTTCCCAGCAAAGTCTCGGTAAACTATTTCAAGAAATCTGGGATCTATTCCATATTCTTTTTTTCTGTTTAAAAAATTTATATAACTGTCTTTTTTCAGGTTTTCACCAGCAATGTTTCTTTTCCAGTCAACTGTATTTGCAAAAGCAAAAAAATAACATTTATGTGAGGGATTATCAGGTTCATTCAAATATTTGAATCTTGATGTATTATTTAACCGATTGAGATAATCTATACCTTTCTGAGATTCACGTTGATCTTTCAGCAAATATAATTCTAATCCTGGAAGCATATAAAGATTTTCTTTAAATTCCGCTTTTATCAGTGAAATATCAATTCCTTCTGTAAGACTTGCATATTCATTAATATAACCTAATTTTTCTATTGGATAATCTACTCTTGAAGTATTAATTTTTTGAAACAAAACACTGAATATATTAATTACCGGTAGTTTGTCAAATATATTATTGTCCTGATTTAAAAAATTAATTGGCCATTGAAGTAAACTAAATGTTTCTTTATCAAATATAATATATGCTCCCGGAAAAGAATCAACCTCAACAGCAAAAGCATATGGATTATAATCAAAATTAACAAGCTTGAAATTAACAATTTTAGATTCTGTTATTTTTTCATATTTGTTCAAAGTATCTGCGATAATGTTTCTTTTTTTAATCTGAGAGCTGATTTCGTCGTTTATTTTAAGATAAATATCTTCGTTGTCGCAAAAAATAAAGTTTACAAATAAAACTGACAGGAATAAAATTAAAGGTAATTTTCTCATATAAATTTATTTACAACACTCAGTATTTTTTTTAGCGAGCCTGTATTTGCAGCTATAAGTTTTTCACAATTTTCTTCAATTTTAATATATTCATTTTCATTTTTATAATAAAATAATATTTTCTCATATAATTCCTCAGCGTTTTCTATAACAAAACCGCAATTAAATTTTTCAGCCTCATTTTTTATAAATTCAAAATTATACATGTATTTTCCATAAAAAACAGGTATTCCAAATTTTAATGCTTCAAGTATATTGTGACCTCCATTTGGAACAAAGCTACCCCCGATTATTGCCATATCTGATATTGCATAACTTAACTGAAGTTCTCCTATTGTATTTAATACTGTAACATCATATTTATTTGGATATATTGGGTCTATTTCAGTTTTTAATATCCAGGTAAGAGAGGTTTTTTTCAATAAATCAATAACCTGTTCTACTCTTTCAGGGTGACGAGGGGCAAGAATTATTGAAAGATCAGGAAACTCCCCCTTGAGTTTCATAAAGGAAGACAAAACAAACTTTTCTTCACCTTCATGTGTTGAACCTACTGTAATAATTTTTCTTTCAGCGGGAATTGCCATTTCATAAACAAAATTTTCAAACTTTTTTTCATCAATTTTTTCAAGCATTGCTTCAAATTTCAAATTTCCCATAACATAAACTTTTTCAGACAATGCACCTATTTCAATAATTCTTTTTTTATCTTCTTCTGTCTGAACAGCCATTAATTCAAAACAGTTTAAATATTTTTTTAATAGAAATTTAACTCTGCTGTATTTTTTATAAGAATCAGGACTGATTCTTCCATTTATCATTATAGCAGGAATACACAAATTTTTTGCTTCTGTTAAAAAATTTGGCCAGATTTCAGTTTCAGCAATTAATACAATATAGGGATTTAAAAATTTAAGAAATTTGCGACAGTTTCTTTTAAAATCAAACGGGAACCATATATATTCAACTTTATCCCCGTAAAGTTTTGTAGCCATTTTTCTTCCTGTAAGTGTTACATTACTTACTGTAATATTGATTTCAGGGTGATATTTCAGAAAATAATCTATAAGAGGCTTAACTGCTGCAACTTCTCCAACTGAGACTGCATGTATAAGTATTCTTTTGTTTGAATTATTTTTTCTGTTCTGAATCTGATTTTCAAAATCATAACTGTTTCTTTCTTTAAGGTGATTATATCTTACTTTATCTGTGATTTTGAAATAAATCATTATAAAAGGTAAAAATAAATATTTTACAAAAAAAAGAGCAAAATTATACATTCAGTTATATTTCCTTTTTTAAAATTAAAACGCTTAATGGATTTATTGAAACATAATCTTTTAATACCTTACCTGAGTTTTTTTCTTCGCCGTATTGAGGTAAGATAACAGACCATGTGCCTGGAAATCTCAAAGTTATTCCATTTTTATCAGCGTTAAAAATAGCAAGCAATCCTGATTTTAAATATTCCACTGCAATTACACCATCAGGAGTATGATGTATTTTTATATTGGCTGTAATTTCATTTCTATCAGACATTCTGAAACAGTCGTATTTTTTTCTTAATTCAATCATATTTCTGTAGTATTCAAACACTCTGAAATTTTCAACCTTAGTTTGCCATAAAATTTTATTAACTTCATCACCTGCATTATAAGAATTATGGTTTCCACCTTTGCTTCTTAAAATTTCAGCACCTCCATGAATAAATGGCATCCCCTGAGAAAATATTACTAAAGCATTTGCAAGTATTGACATTTTTGCTTTATTTTTCATTGAATTGTTAGTATGTAATTTATCAATTTTATCAAATAATGTAAGATTGTCGTGTGCTGACACATAATTTACAGTTTCGCATGCCTTTTCTGCAAAATCATCTATTGAACCAACAATACCTTTTATTATGTTTTCTTTTTCCTTTAAATCGCCAGTTGCAAAACCTTTTCCATAACCATCAGAATCACCCTTTATGGAATTTCTTAAATTATCATTAAATACTCCGATTGTTGTATTTTTCTGGGCTCCTTTAAAAAACATTTCTTCATGTTTAAGCATTGAAGAAGCTGCTGCCCATGGTTCCCCATAAATAATAATATCAGGGTGTTTTTGTTTAAGCTTTTTTTCAATTATTTTCATGGTTTCAATGTCATGTAAAGCCATTAAATCAAATCTGAATCCATCCACTCTGTATTCATCTGCAAAAAACTCCAGAGATTCCACAATATGTTTTCTCATCATGTTTTTTTCTGAAGCAGTTTCATTTCCACAACCAGAACCGTTGCTGAACTTTCCATCTTCAGTAAGTCTGTAATAATAATATGGAACTGTTCGGGCAAGCGGACATTCCATGGATGAATATGTATGGTTATATACCACATCAAGCACTACTCTCAATCCATTTTCATGAAAACTTTTTATCATTTCTTTAAATTCTCTTATTCTTACTTCCGGATTTGAAGGGTTTGATGAATATGAACCTTCAAGAGAAAAATAGCTGTAAGGGTCATATCCCCAGTTAAAACCGCCTCTGTTTTCATCAACACTTGCAAAATCCATTACTGGAAGAATATGAACATGTGTTACACCAAGTTCTTTAATATGATCAATTCCTGTTTTTATATCAGGATAATTTTTTAAAAATCTGTTTTTTTCAGTAAGCCCTTTAAATTGTCCTCTCCATTCAAAATTAACTTTTTCATCAGTTGAATAATCTCTTACATGGATTTCATAAATAACTGCATCAGTATTTTTTCCTGAAAACTCTGGCTTTGAATATTTTCTGAAATTTTGAGGGTCTGTGCTTTTCAAATCAACAACTGCTGAACGTTTACCATTAACGCCGGATGAATATGCATAAGGATCCTGGGCAAACTTTGTTTCTCCATACATTTCCATTCTGTAAATATAGAATTTATTTTTTAAATTTTCTTTTATTGTGGCTTCAAAAACATTTCCATTTAACTTCATTTCATATTCTCTGAATTTTTCAGTACTGTCATTATCAAATATTCTGACATAAGCTTTTGTACTTACAGGAGACCATAATTTAAAAACTGTCTGTTCTTTTGAATATCTGTTACCTAACCATCCTTCATGGGAATATTCTTCAAGTATATTATAGGATATTGGTGTTATTTGTCCAAAACTTTCGTGTTTAACAGTATATTTTTCATAAGGATTTAGTTTTGCAAGAGTTTCAAGTTTTATTATTCTATCTTTTTTTGAATGATTCTTTGTTGAAACAATTATGTTATCCCCCTGAGGATACCAGTTTGTATTTTTTCCATGATTTACAACAAATTTAAACTCTGTGTTTTCGCTCACCATGTCTTTACTTATTCCAATTTTTCTGGTTAGTTCAAAAACATTTTTGTCATTTATATATTTAAATTCCCAGTTTTTGTCGTTTTCTTTCCAGCCATTAATACTTGAAGCCATACTAACTTTTGTATTTTTATCAGCTTTCAGTCCATATTTTTCAGGAGAAAAAACAAATGTTATTTCTTTTCCATTTATTACATATTCAGTAGAAATTGTTTTACTATTCCATGGTGTAACATTTTTTATTTCAATAAAATTCCCTGATGAATTTTTAAGAGTAAAGTTCTTTTTGCTTGAAGATGTTTCTATTTCTGAAGTTAAAACTAATCGTATTGTATTACTGCTTTCAATAAATCCTGATATTATCCTGTCTGAAGTATCCACATCATTCCTCCGGCTGTATATTTCCCTATCCGATGACAATAGCCATATCTCTCTATTGCTTTTTGTTAAATCAATATATCTGTCTTCATCAACATCTTTTTCAACCCATTCACCTTTTCTTACAATAAATCCTATTCTTTCAACTTCTTCCGGGAAATTAATTATTGTCTTAACCCCGTAATCTGTTTTTTCAGTGAAGTTGTAACTTTTTCCTTCGCCATTTTCAAGCCAAATCCATAAATTCCATTCATCATAATTCCCATCATATCGGTGATAATTTACAGTTAATGACTTTCCATAAGCTGCCATTAAAATTAAAAATAAGAAAAAAGATACTAAATTTTTTTTATTCACTTACCCTCCAGATTTAAGTGCTGGTACTCCCGAGAGGAGTCGAACCTCCGACCTGCGGATTAGGAATCCGTTGCTCTATCCTTCTGAGCTACGGGAGCACACTTCAAGCATTTATTATAATGTAATCATGCTTCGTTGTAAAGCGGAGAAAGGCTTCTGAGCCTGTCAATTACATTTTTAATATTGTTTTTAACATAATCTATTTCTTCCTGAGTTGTCAGTGGGCCAAGTGAAATTCTTACACTTGAATGTGCCATATCATCATCAAGTCCGATTTCTTTCAGAACATGTGAGGGTTCAAGAGAATCCGAAGAACATGCTGAGCCTGTTGAAACTGCAATACCAAGATGATCAAGCATCAAAAGTATCGATTCACCTTCTATAAATCTGAAAGAAATATTTACAGTGTTTTTCAATCGGTATTCTTTATGTCCATTCAATTTTGTGTCACTTATGTTTTGAAGAATATAATTTTCAAGGTCATTTCTCATTTTAAGTATTTTATCTTCTGTTTCAGGGTGCTCCATATAATACTCTAATGCTTTTCCCATTGATATAATTCCAATCGTATTTTCTGTTCCTGCTCTGAGCATACCTTCCTGATGACCACCATGAATTAATGGACATACATGATTTTTACTTCTTATGTATAATCCTCCAACTCCCTTTAAAGCATTGAATTTATGACCTGAAAAAGTTAGAAAATCAATATTTAAATCATCCACATTTATATTTTCTTTTGCAAAAACCTGAACTGCATCTGTATGGAATTTTATATTGTGTTTTTTTGCAATTAAACCTATTTCTCGAATTGGCTGAATTGTACCTATTTCATTGTTGGCAAACATTACTGATATGAGCGAAGTATTTGTTTTAATTGATTTTTCGAGTTCTTCAAGACTTATTCTTCCATCTGAATCCACCTTAAGATATGTTACTTCCACTCCGAGTCCTTCAAGACATTTACATGTGTTCAGCACAGAAGGATGTTCTACTACTGTGGTAATTATATGTGGATTAGATTCTTTACCGGGACAGCAGGTTTTACCACACGAGCTTACTCCTTTAAGCACAAGGTTATTAGCTTCAGAGGCTCCACTTGTAAAATATATTTCATTCTTTTTTGCTCCAATATATTCGGAAATCTTTTCTCTGACTTTTTCAATTCTTAATCTGGATTCTTTTCCAAATTTATGTAGAGATGAAGCATTCCCATATATATCTAAAAATTCTATTACTTCCTGCTTTACTTCAGGTAATAACGGAGTTGTTGCGTTGTTATCAAGATAAACTCTTCTCATACTTTTAACTCCTTAACAATTATATTTGTCTAAAATATCAAGAATTTTTTCCTTGCATCTTTCTCCCTTGCATGCACCTGTTCCTGCTCCTGTTTTTTCCTGTATGGATTCATAGGAAAACGCGCCATGTTCTGCTGCTTCTTCTATTGTTTTTTTGTCAATTCCCATACATGAACATATAATTGGATTTTCATCTGTTCTTACTATTCCTTCATAATCATCGAGAGCTTTATTTATTGCATCAGCAGCAAGTACTGAACAGTGAATTTTCTGTTTTGGAAGCCCGCCGAGAGCTTCTACTATTGCTTTATTTGTAAGTTTTCTTGCTTCACTTATATGTTTACCTTTTATAAGTTCGGTTGCAATTGAGCTTGTTGCTATTGCTGCTCCGCATCCGAATGTTTTAAATTTTACGTCTTTTATAAATCCTTTTTCATCTATATCAAGATATATTCTCATCATATCACCACAGGCAGCATTCCCTACCTCACCTACTGCTGAGGCGTTTTTAATTTCTCCAGCATTTTTTGGATTCATGAAATGGTCCATAACTTTTTCATTATAATCTGTATTCATAAAAACCTCCCTATTATCTTCATTAATCAAATTTTATTGTTTTTTGCTTTTAAGGTTCACCGCGTTTCATTCGCGTTTTATTCGCGTATTTATTCCCGTATTTATTATACTCCCGCAGTGCTATTTTTTCAACAGAAGAAACAGAAAAAATGGTGCTCCGAGAAAGGAAGTTATTATTCCGACAGGAATTTGACTTCCTGTAATAAGAATCCTTGATAAACCATCACAGAAAACCAGGAAACTTCCGCCTGCAATTATACAGGCTATACTTAAAGAAAAATGCTTTATGTCAAAAATCTGTTTTACAATATGAGGAACCATTAATCCAACAAATGCTATTGGTCCACAGAGTGAAACAACTGAACCAACTGCCATGCTGACTATTATAAAAAATTTTATTTCAAGTGATTTTACATCAACTCCCCTTACTGCGGCAAGTTCTTCCCCGAATACGAGTATGTCAAGTTCACGATAATAGTATAAAGATACGCTTATTATAAGAAGAAAAAAAGGAATTAATCTTAAAACTGGAATAAAATCAACCGAATCAAGTGTCCCCATTGTCCATCTTGCAAGTCTGAATGAAACCGATAAATCACCTACATACTGTAAAAAAAGCACGATGCTTGAAGCAAAAAAATTAAACGCAACTCCTCCGAGCAGCAATACATAACTTCTGTCACTTTTTTTTATATTTACAATAGTATAAATAAAAAGCACTGATAAAAGCGCTCCGGCAAAAGACCCAGCCATTAAAGCAGAAATCCCGGGTATAATCCAGATAAAACCTGTTTTCATAACTACAGCAGCTCCAAGAGAAGCTCCTGAAGCAATTCCCAGTGTAAATGGTGAAGCCAGGGAATTTTGAAAAAGAGTTTGGAAAGACAGTCCCGCAAGTGCTAAAATTCCTCCTGCTAGAAATCCAAGAATCACTCTTGATAATCTGAGATTTAAAAAAATTGTTAATTGACGCTCATCTGATAAATTGTATTTTTCTCCCATAAACAGAGCTGCAACAAATAAAACGAAACAGATTGAAAAAAAAACAATATATTTTATAATCAGCTTTCTGGATAGCAAATCAGTTTATCTCCCTGTTTTTTCATGTTGAATTTAACATTATATACATTTAATAAATCGTTTTCGTTGTATAACTCAGTTTTTTTGTCATATATAACCTCACCATCTTTGAGTGAAATTATATGTGTTGCTGTTTTAAAAATATGAAACAGATTGTGCGTTACTATAATAACAGTTTTATTGTTTACTGATTTCTTAAGCATTTTAAAAAAATCAACTTCTGATTTCGGGTCTAAAAAAGCTGTTGGTTCATCAAGAACCCAAACTGGAGATTGCTGGACTATTGCACTTGCAAGCATTATTTTAGCCATTTCTCCACCAGACAACACTCTGCAGTTTGAATTAATATAATTTTTCATATCTACTTTTTCAAGAGCTTCCATTATTAAATTGTCTGATTTTTTTTGAGAATCAGCCCAAGCATATCTTGAAAAAAATAAAAATTCTTTTACTTTTATATCATAGTTAATTGTTATTTTTTGTGGTATATAAACTAAATTCCTTGCAATATGTTTTGTGGAAAATTCTATGATATTTGTTCCATTTAAAAATATTTCACCATTTTCAGGTTTGATAAAACCTGCTAAAAGTCTTAAAAGTGTGGTTTTTCCAGAGCCATTTTTTCCGATAATTCCTGTAATTGAATTTTCTTTTATGTTGAAATTTAAATTTTTTAATATATGCAGATAGTTTAAATTCTTTACTTCTATCATAATTAGAACAGTGAAAGGTTATCTGTTTCCGGCAGATTTCCCATACAGTTTTTCTCTCGCAGTAAAGCGAGAACATTTTTATTTAATCCACATCTTGCAACTAAATCCTGCTGAGTTCTGAAAGGTTTTTTTTCTCTTTCTTCACATATTTTCATTGCTGCCTTTTCCCCAAGTCCTTCAAGTGATATCAGAGGGCATCTTAATGAATTTTCCCCTTCAAGTTTATATCTTGAATAGTCTGATTTGTATAAATCAACTTCAATAAAATCAATTCCTCTTTCCATCGCCTCGAGAGCAACTTCAAGATATGATAAAAGGGATTTATCAGTAGCTGATGCATCTTTGAAAGACCTTAATATATTTATTCTGTCAATAACATATTTTTTTCCCTGTACAATATCTTTAGAAGTTATTCCATTAAATGTTCTTACTCCGAAATAGGCTGAATAAAACTCTCGTGGATAATTTGCCTTGAACCATGCAATTCTGTAGGCCATTACTACATAAGCTACAGCATGTGCTTTTGGAAACATGTATTTTATTTTTTTGCATGAATCAATATACCAGTCTGGAACCTGATGTTTTTTCATCAATTCTTCCATTTCAGGTTTAAGACCTTTTCCTTTCCTCACATGTTCCATAATATCAAATGATAATTTTTTTGGCAATCCTTTATTTATAAGATAGTTCATTATGTCATCTCGAACTGATATAACATTAGCCAGATCTGCTGTCTGACTTCTAATAAGCTCCTGTGCATTATTTGTCCAGACATCTGTTCCATGTGAAAGTCCTGAAAGTCTTATAAGTTCTGTAAATTTTGTCGGTCTTGTGTCTTCTAACATTCTTTTTACAAAATTGGTTCCAAATTCAGGAATAGCCGTGCTTCTAACTTCTGTAAAAAATTTCATTGTTTCTTTATCATCAAGAGGGATTTTAAATATATCCACTCCGGTCATTTCCTGAAGATGTTTTATAATTGTTGGATCGTCGTGACCTAACATATCAAGTTTTACAAGCTGAGCATCCATAACATGATAATCAAAATGAGTTGTAATTACTCCAGTTTCTTTTTTATTAGCTGGATAATTTACAGGAGAAAAATCATATATTTCCATGTTTTTCGGAACAACTATTACCCCACCCGGATGCTGTCCAGTAGTTTTTTTTACCCCTTCTATTCCTTTAACAATCCTTATTTCATCACTTTTTTTCAGGCTGGTTGTTGAATCTGAAATTCTTTCAAGATATTTTTTTAAATACATTGCTCCCTGTCCTTCTTTCAGCATGGATATTGTTCCAGCCTTAAAAGTATGCGAGCTTCCAAACAGTTCTTCGACATATTTATGAATTACAGACTGATATTCACCCGAAAAGTTCAAATCGATATCAGGCACTTTATCACCTTCAAATCCCATAAAAACCTGAAATGGAATATTAAATCCATCTTTTTTCAATTTATTCTGACACTTTGGACAATTTTTATCCTCAAGGTCAACTCCAACAATATCAATATCAGTAAAAAATTCGGAATATTTACAATTTTCACATACATAATGAGGAGGAAGCGGATTAACTTCAGTTATATTTGAAAATCTTGCTACCGCTGAAGAACCTACCGAACCTCTTGAACCAACAAGATATCCATCATCAAGTGATCGTTTTACAAGAAGATGAGCAAGAAAAAAAAGTGTTGAAAATTGATATTTAATAATTGAATCAAGCTCAAAATCTATTCTTTCTCTGACAACTTCAGGAAGCGGATTCCCATATATTTCTTCTGCATTTTTGTTTACCATTTTAACAAGATTTTCTTCTGCATTTTCAATTGAAGGTGGATAAAATCCATCTGGTATTGGTTTAAATTCTTCTATAAGCTCGCTTATTGCAACAGTATTGTCAACACATACTTCTTTTGATTTTTCTTCGCCAAGATAACTGAATTCTTCGAGCATTTCATCGGTTGTTCTTAAATAAAGCTCTGGCTGAAACATGAAATCAGCATATCCTTTTGTTGCCTGTAATACTTTTCTGTATTCAAAATCCCATGGGTCAAGAAAATGTGTATCACAGGTTGCAACAACAGGTTTATTAAATTTTTCTCCCAGATTTACAATCTGTCTGTTTAAATTTCTCAATTCTTCTTCATCAGCTACCACACCCTGTCTTATAAGAAATTTATTATTGGTTATGGGCTGAATTTCAAAAAAATCATATCTTTGAGCTATTTCAGCAATTTCTTCATCACTTTTTTTATTTAATACTGCTCGGAAAAGTTCTCCTCTTTCACATGCTGAGCCAAAAATAAGCCCTTCTTTATATTTTTCAATAATTGAAAGAGGAATTAATGGTCTGCTGTAAAAATAATTTAGATGGGATTCAGATATTATTTTGTATAAATTCTTTCTTCCTGTATTATTTTTTACCAATATTATTATATGAAATGTTTTATCTTTTGAAGCTTTATTTCTGAAATTATTTTCATCACCTGTAAATAAATATCCTTCTACACCAAAAATTGGTTTAATATTATTTTTTTTGCAGGCATTATAAAAAACTGGAAATCCCTGAACAACAGCATGATCAGTTATCGCTATTGCTTTATGACCCCATTTGGCAGCAAGAGCTACTGTTTCATTTATATCACAAGTTGCATCATCCATTGACATTTTTGTATGAAGATGAAGCTCGACTCTTTTCTCAGGATAATTATCCATTCTTGTTTCAGGTTCAGATTCAGAAATTTCATCACAGTATATTACTGTTTCTTTCTGAAATTCATCATATTTAACCCTGCCTTTTACTTCAACAAATTGACCTTTTTTACAAAGAGGCTTTTCTTCTTTTTCAAAACTTTTTACATATACTGAATCAAGTTTGTCTGACAAAATATATGAATGAATAAATTTCCCATTTTTGGTGGCTCTAATATCTTCACAGTGAAGTATTTTGCCTTTAACACTTACATCAGTATCAAGTCTTATTGTATTGATATCACACTTTGAGTAATTTTTATTTCTTCTGTTTCTATATGCAAATTCGTTTTTTTTAGTATTATTCACAACTGGTTTTGGTCTGGGTTGAACCGGTCTTTCTTCATATACAATTACTTCTGGTTCAATATCAGGAAAAATATTTTTATTTTCAAAAGTTTCAAATAAAACTTTATCAGGTTTTGAAGAATTGTATTTAAAAAATTCATCACGACAGATTTTCTCAATTTTTTTTACAAAATCATTTATTGTATTTAAATAATTTGCTTCAATAATAATTTTTACAGAGTTAGACTCAAACTCAATGTTTTTTGCAAATCTTGGAAAAAGCTTTGTTCTTCCATTAATAGAAGCAACTTTTTTTATTATATTTTCTTTAGCAAGATTTACATCTTTTATATTGCTTTTTGGTTTTATCAGATTAATTTTCAGATTACCTGGAGTTCCAGGATACTTTGTTAAAAATTTTTTTTCTATTTCTGAAATGTTTATTTTTGAAAAATTTTCTTCTGATGAAAACAATTTAAATTTTATATTATTTGTAGCAGAATCCACAATAAGTTGATGATTAACTATATATGAATATGATTCGCCTGTAATATTTTTGAAATCTTCTTCTTCAAGTTCAATAATAAAATTAGACATTTTACCTCTCTCAAATATTCAGCCAACCTGTTTTAGTTAAATTGTGCTGTTGTTATTCAGTAGATTTCAAAAAACTTGTCAAGTTTTGTCAACCTGAAAAGTTTAAGAATTTTTGATGGAGTATTTATTATTTTTAAATTACCACCGTAATTGAAAATTTCTTTTAGTTTTGCAACAAGACCACCAATCCCAGCTGAATCGATGTATGTAACACCTGAAAAATCAAGTATGAAATCAATGTTTTTTCCCATATTTTTTTCAATTGTTGTAGAAAGTTCATTAAAGTTATTTATTGTGATTTCACCAGCAATTTCAAGCGTGACTTCCAATTCTTCTTCATTTAAAATTACATTAATATCCATAAAATCCTCTTAACTGTAAACCAGTATATCATTTGCGACAAGGTTTCTCAAATTTTCGACTTCTATTGAATAAACTTCGCCTTCATATTCGCCCATTGATACATTTTCTATTCTTTTTTCATCAATTTTCTTTTCTTTTTTATTATATACAGGAAGCAGCATGGTTTTTTTAAGATGGGTTGCCGGAAAATAAAAGAAAGGTGACTGACTTGTAAGTTGTGAACGTCTTATTATTTCAAGTTCTTCAAATCCAGCAAGAACATTTGCAAAGTTATTCAATTCGTCATAATCTTTTCTTATTGTATTAATATTCCATGCAGATTTACTTGCAGGGTCAATTATACTTGTTTTTCCATAAGAAATTTTATTATGATCAACATTTACATATATTCTGTGAAGATGCCATTCATCCTCAGGAGCTCTTTCTTTATTTCCAAACATTATTATTGTTAAAAGTTTTGTTCCGAACTGCTTGTTAGGAGCAATGTAATAAGGATAGTCTCTATACATTGAAAGTTCGTCAAAAACCTGTTCTGCTCTTTCTTCTGTATCAATTATGGTAAAGATTTTATCAATAAAATCCTGGTTGAAATTAAATTTATCATTTTTAGACTCAAAATTAACCATAGGTATTCCAAATCTGTATGAATAAAGATGCTGAAAATATATTGCTTCCATCTCATCCTGTAAAATATCAAGTACCCAGAATTTATCATCATAATTCAAATTCTGTTTGTTTAATCCACGCATATCGGTTTCAAGACCAATTCTCCAACCTTTCTGTTGACGATAAATAAGAACTATGTAATACGCATTCCCGGTAAAATCAAATTTTGAAAAACATACCTGTTTTGGAAGCATTCTTATTTTCTTTTTTCCTTCAACAAGAAACTCAACAACTTGACCTTTATATTTTTCTTTTTTAATTTTTTTGATTTTTGATACAGCAACCTGTCCCCAGCCACCTGCACATATTACTTTATCTTTTTCTTTTAATTCTCCAATGCTAATATAACCGTTTTCGGTTAATATATCATTCCCCGCCAAAAGACCTTCCTGTCTGTCAGACATTATCTTCCTCCACTGTAATTCTTAAGTTAATATTCTAACAATATATTTAAATTTTTACAATATCAGTTCCGATAAATGTATTGAGAGGTAAAAATGGAACCAATACCCAAAATTATTGAAAAACAGCTTAATGAATATCTTTTTCTTTATAAGGAACATTATGAAAAGAAAAAAGATAATGAAGTTTTATTTTTAATATATGATATTTTATCATCAAAAGATTTATACAATCTTTTTATACTTAATCAAGGCAATAATGAGCTTGCTGAAATAATTTTTTCAATAATATCAAAAAGAAATGACCATGATTTTATTTTATTTTTTGCTGAAAATATTAATTCACCGTCAGAAAAAATAAGCTTTCATTCTTTAAGTTATCTACAGGAAAATAATTTTTTTAAACATTATCCTGAGTTATGCAGAGAATTTATTAATAAAACAAAACATAAAAAACTGATTGATATTGCAAATTATATTTTAAATGAAGAAGTCGATGAATTTGAGATTGAAGAAAAACCACTTGAAGAAAAAACTGAAGATATTCACAAAACAAAAGAGGTTCTAAAAGTAGAAAAACCTTTGAAATCAAAAAACAACTCTAAAAAAGTCATTGATTTAACTAATCTTGCAGAAGTTTCATTCAGCATAAAAAACCAAACTTTTCCAGGAAAGAAAGAGATGATTTTTACTGCGCTTGAAAAAACTTCTCAGATTTTTATTATAAGAAACCTTATATATGCTCTTAACACAGAAATTTTAAAAGAAAGCGAAAAAAAAGATTTAATCAATATTCTGAAAAAACTTAATCTTATAGATGAACTTCGTTATGATTTGGAAAAAATAAATATCTACACACCTGTGCAAAGCTCTTCGGGAGTATCATTTTTTGCAAAAGTATCTACAGCCCTCACAGCTTTGATACGTTAATAGAAGCAGTGAGTAAATACAAACAGTGAATGAGTGAGGTAAAGAAGGAACAGTGAGTGAGTGAATAAGCAAACGCTTTAATCTTTCCAATCTTACTCACTCATTAACTTATTCACTTTATTTATCAATCCATATAAAATTCTTTGAGTTTTTTACTTCTGCTTGGATGTCTCAGTTTTCTTAATGCTTTTGCTTCTATCTGTCTTATCCTTTCTCTTGTTACACCAAAAATCTGACCAACTTCCTCAAGAGTTCTCGGACATCCATCATTTAAACCAAATCTGTATTTTATTACTTTTGCTTCTCTTTCAGTCAAAGTTTCCAAAACATTTTCTATCTGTTCTTTCAACAGAGTTTTAAATGCTGCAAAGTCAGGAGATATTGCATTTTTATCTGAAACAAAATCCCCCAGATGAGA
Organism: Candidatus Muiribacteriota bacterium; assembly: GCA_041654635.1. GTDB lineage: Bacteria > Muiribacteriota > Muiribacteriia > Muiribacteriales > Muiribacteriaceae > JBAZDD01. The sequence goes on along the minus strand of JBAZDD010000001.1, from coordinate 1,194 downwards.
GTCATCCTCTTCACCTACTGGAGTTTCAAGAGAAACTGGTTCCATGGATATTTTTAAAATATTTTTTATTTTATCAACTGGTAATCTTGCTGTATGAGCCAGTTCTTCAACGGTAGGCTCTCTTCCTAAATCCTGGGTAAGATTTTTGGAAATTTTTCTTATTCTGTTTATAATTTCAACCATATGAACAGGTATTCTCACAGTTCTTGCCTGATCAGCTATAGAACGTGTTATAGCCTGTCTAATCCACCATATTGCATATGTTGAAAATTTAAAACCTTTTTTATATTTGAATTTTTTTACCGCACGAATAAGTCCCTGGTTTCCTTCCTGAATTAAATCAAGAAAAAGAAGTCCTCTTTTTGTATATCTTTTGGCAACAGATACCACAAGTCGAAGATTGGCTTCAATAAGCTTTCTTTCTGCCTGTTTATCACCTTTTTCAATTCTTTTTGCAAGTTCTACTTCTTCTTCTGCTGTCAAAAGCGGAGCCTGACCAATACCTTTTAAATACATTTTTACAGCATCAAGACTTCTAATATCAAGTTCTGGTGAGGAAGCTGAGGTTTTAGGTTTTATTATCGATTTTTCAAAAGTTGTATCAAAATCAATTTCTTCACCTTCAATTTCTTCATCTAATTCATCTATTTCTTCTACTTCATCTAAATTCTCTACATAATCGTCATCAATAAACAATTCATCATCATCATCAAGGTCATCGGTACTAATTACATCATCTATTTCACTCATATCAATTTCAATAGCTTTAGGAGATTTTTTCTTTTTCTTTGTTGTTTTTGTATTTTCTGTTTTACCTTTATCAATATATTTTTTCAGTATTTCATAATTAATATCAGACACTATGCGCTCTCCTTAAGACAGTTTTTTAAAATCCTTAATAAGGTTAAAATATTTATATGAAATTTTTTCATAATCTTTATCGTCATCTTTAATTGTTTTTAAAAGTTCTTCAAGTTCACTTATTTCGTTTTTAATTTTTTCACTTTGTATGATTTTAAAAATATGTTCAACCTCGTGTTTTAAATCAACAGAGTTATCAAAATCATCGTTTTCTTCAAAATTATGCCTTGCTATGATATTTCGATAATCTGAAGAAATATCAAGAGACAATAAATCAGCTGCACTTTTTTTTAAATGCAGATTAAATATTATATTCTTTAAAATTAAATCGTC